>JBGAOL010000057.1:0-14215 GCA_044221825.1 Gemmatimonadales bacterium | reverse complement strand
CCAGGGCGTCGTTTCCGAGACGCTCAACCTCGGCGCGCTCAAGGGCTATCGCACCGGCGGCACGGTGCACATCATCACCAACAACCAGGTGGGCTTCACCACCGACATGATGGACAGCCGCTCCACGCGGCACGCGTCGGATCTCGCCAAGGGCTTCGACATCCCCATCATCCACGTCAACGCCGACGACGCCGAGGCGTGCCTCGCCGCCGTGCGGCTGTCGATGGCGTACCGGGAGAAGTTCCACGAGGACGTGCTGATCGACCTGGTGGGCTACCGCCGCCACGGCCACAACGAGAGCGACGAGCCCGCCTACACCCAGCCGCAGATGTACGAGCGGATCCGCACCCTGCCCACCGTGCGGCAGCAGTACGCCCAGCTCCTCGCGCGCCGCGGCGTCACCACCGAGGACCAGGCGGAGGCGCAGTACCAGGCCGGCTACAACCGCCTCCTCGAGATCCAGCAGGCCTTCAAGGCCAGCATGGGGAAGGTGAAGCCCTCGCAGCCGCCGGTGCACTCCAACGCCTCGAGCGGCGTGGAGCCGGAGACCGCCGTACAGGCCGAGCTGCTGAAGGCACTCAATGAGCAGCTGCTGGCGCTCCCCGAGGGCTTTACCGGCAACCCGAAGCTCATGAAGCAGCTGGAGCGTCGGCGCACCGTCGTCGGTCCGGAGGGCGGAATCGAGTGGGCGCACGCCGAGGCGCTCGGCCTGGCGTCGCTGCTGGTGGAGGGTGTGCCCATCCGGCTCACCGGCCAGGACAGCGAGCGCGGCACCTTCAGCCAGCGCCACCTGGTGCTGCACGATGCGAATACGGGGAAGCACCACACCCCGATCCAGAACCTGCCGGGCGCGCTCAGCAGCATGGAGCTGCACAACAGCCCGCTCTCGGAGCTGGCCACCCTCGGCTTCGAGTACGGCTACAGTGCCGCGGCGCCGGAGACGCTGGTGATGTGGGAGGCGCAGTTCGGCGACTTCGTCAACGGCGCGCAGGTCATCGTGGACCAGTTCATCGTGTCGGGCCTCTCCAAGTGGGGGCTCACCACCCGGCTCACGCTGCTGCTCCCGCACGGCTACGAGGGCCAGGGCCCCGAGCACTCGAGCGCGCGCCTGGAGCGGTTCCTCCAGCTCTGCGCCGAGGGCAACATCCGCGTGGCCAATCCCACCACCCCGGCCCAGTACTACCACCTGCTCCGGCGCCAGGCCAAGCGCCAGCGGCAGCGGCCGCTCGTGGTCATGACGCCCAAGTCGCTGCTCCGCCTGCCCCAGGCCACCAGCAAGCTCGAGGACCTGGCCACCGGCTACTGGCGCCCCGTCCTCGACGACCCGGCGGCCCCGCCCAAGGATCAGGTAACGCGCGCGGTGATCTGCAGCGGCAAGGTCTACTACGACCTGGCCGCCGGCCAGGCCACCGACCGCAACAAGGTGGCCATCCTCCGCCTCGAGCAGCTCTACAGCTTCCCGGAGGAGGAACTGCTGGCGCTGCTCCGGAGCTACCCCTCGCTGCAGGAACTCGTCTGGGTGCAGGAGGAGCCGCGGAACATGGGCCCCTGGACCTACGTGGAGCCGCGCCTGCGCGCGCTGCTGCCGCAGGGCTTCCCGCTCAAGTACGCGGGCCGCCCCGAGCGCGCCAGCCCGGCGGAAGGCTACCCCGCCGCGCACACGGCCGAACAGAAGCGCATCGTCGCCGAGGCACTGGGTTAACGAACGGGGCCGGCGAACGCCGGCCCCGCTTCCTCATCACGGGGGCCGCCTAGGCGGCCTGGGCTTACGATGCGGAAAGGGCCCCGCGGCCCTTCGTTCGTTACCCACGCCGGCGCCTAGTGGGCGCCGTTCCCGTTGCCGTTGCCGTTCACGTGCCCGTTCATGCTCACGAACTTGGGCCGGTTGGGCGGCAGCCAGTCGCGCTCCGAGGTCTGGCGGATCAGGTCCCGGACCCAATCAGAGAGGTGCTCGCCATAGTGGAGCAGGAAGACCCCGCGGCTCCGTCGCTGCGCGATGAACGCCACGAACGGAGTGTCGGCCTTGGCCGAGTTGCAGGGCTGGCAGGCAATGACCAGGTTGTCCGGCCGGTCGTAGGCCGTCTGGCCCTTGCGGGGATAGACGTGGTCCAGCGTGGTACGGTCCTCGGCGATCTCGGCACCGCAGTAGGCGCAGATGGGGCCATAGCGATCGATGAGCCACCGGCGGTGGGCATCCATCGACCGGCGGCCAAGGCTGCGCGACCGGGTAGCGGGAGCGGAGGAGGGGGGACGACGATTCGCTCGTGACACAAAATTCCTTCAGCTTCTGAGTGCAGCGACAGGGATCAGGGGAGCCCTCCGCGGTTCAGGGTGTACTGGAATGTAGGCGGGGGTCCCTCGCCTAACCAGCCCCCACGCTTGGACATAGCCGGTGGCGGGGTCCCGGGTTCCCGGCCGGGTCAGCCCAGCCGGGCGGCCACCTCGTCGAGCCAGGCCAGTTCCACTTCCCATTGTCGGATGGTGAGATCCACCATCAAAGCCCCAACTTCGGTCATGGGACCGATTTCCGACCGGATCGCCGCGAGGGTCCGCCGCTCCTTGGCCAGTTCCTGCTCCAGGTAGCTCCGCCGCCGGGCGAGCACCCGCGCCCGGTCGGCCGGTGCCGCATGTCCGGACAGGGCCAGCCAGGTGATGAAGGGCGACGGCGGCCGCTGCTCCGCCCAGCGCTCCTCCCCCAGGGCGGCCATGAGGCCACGACGGCCGGCCGCGCTCACCCGGTAGACCACCCGCTCGGGGCCGCTTCCCTCGCCGGCGTCCTGCGCCCGGAGAATCTCCCCGCCCTGCGCCAGCTTCTTGAGGGAGTAATAGACCTGCGGCCGCGAGATGGCCGCCCAGTCCTGCGCCTCCCGGCGCTCGAGCTCCTGGTTGAGCTCATACCCGTGCATCGGCCGCTCGGCGAGGAGGGCCAGGACCACGAGGTCGGCGGGGGTGAGGGGGCTGGCCATGGTTGACATGGAATATAGTCTCGTTTATACTAGTCGGTAGTCTAAACGAGACTATCCCATGCGCCCCTGCCTGTTCCTCTCCCTGTTTTTCGGGCTCGCCGCGCCGGCGGCGGCCCAGACCACGAGGCCCGCCATGCCCACGTTCACCAAGCTCACCCCGGTCCTGATGGTGGACCGGATCGCCCCCTGCCTGCCGTTCTGGACCGAGCGGCTGGGCTTCGCCAACGTGGCCGAGGTGCCGGGGCCGGACGGGCAGCCGCAGTTCGCGCTGCTGGTCAAGGATGGCATCGAGGTGATGTACCAGACGTTCGCGAGCGTGGCGGCGGAAGACCCGACGCTGGTGGCGGGCCCGCGCGGGCAAGCCGCCATGTACTTCCTCGAGGTGGACAACCTCGACGCCACCCTGGAGGCCATGCAGGGCGTGCCAATCGTGGTGCCGCGGCACACCACGTTCTACGGCAAGGAGGAGTTCGCGGTGCGGGAGCCGGGCGGGGCGGTGGTGATCTTCGCGATGGACGCGCCGGCCAAGTAGCACGGGAGGGGAAACCGCACGGCCCCGGGGCGTCCGCCCCGGGGCCGTCGTGCTTACTGGACCACGATGCGGCCGGTCATGCCGGCGCCGTGCACCGCGCAGTCGTACTGGAAGGTGCCGGCGTTGTTGAAGATCACGAGGTACGGCTCGTTGGTGGCCAGGGTGCCGCTGCTGGTGAAGGTCGTGGCCCCGGTGGACTCCACCGTATGGGTGCCGCCGGCACTCACCCACAGCACGCCCTGTCCCGCCTGCACCGTGTCCACGGCAGGCTGGGACGAGTTGTTGCGGTTGCTGCGGAAGAGGGTGGCGGCGCCCACGGTGACCCGGCGCGTGGCATTGAACACCTCGAGGCCGGTGAAGCTGGCCACCCCCGCCACGTTGCTGCTCGTGGCACCCACGACGCCCGTGCCGGCCGCGCCGGTGCCGCTCACCGTCATGCTGGCCACCCCCGAGGCGTTGGTCTGGCTCGTGGCCGCCGTGAGGCTGACGGGACCGGAGGTTACCGCCCAGTTGACCGTCACCCCGCTCACGGCGTTGCCGGCGCGGTCGTTCACCTGCACGGTGAGGGGCGTGGGGAACGCGGCCGAGAGGATGCCCGACTGGTTCTCCCCCGCCTGCTCCACCAGCGTGGCGGCGTGGCCCGCCGTGGCGGTGGCGCTGAAGCTGAGTGGCGAGCCGCTGGCGCCTGACACCGCCGCCCGCGCCGTCTGGGCGCCGGCGGTGTTGCCGAGGGTCCAGTCAATGCTGGCCACCCCGTCGGCGCCGGTCTGGCTGGTGGCGCTGGAGAGCTGGCCGCCGCCGGTGAGCACCGTCCACGTCACCGTCGCGCCCGCCTTCGGGGCACCGTCCTCCTGGACCAGGACCCGGAGCGGGGCGGCGAGCGGCGCGCCGATGGTGTCGGTCTGCGCGTCCCCGCTCGAGGTGGCCTTGCTGAGGGTCACCGCGGGGTTGTTGCCATTGCCGCCCCCGCCGCCGCCCCCGCCGCATGCCCCGAGCACCGCCGCCGCCACGAGCACTGCCACCGCCAGCCGGGCCTCGCTCCGCATCCACGCCTCCTGCCATGATGATTGTCGAGAGGGGAACATGGATATGGTAGGACCGCGGAAGGATTGAGCAAGACCGCCGTCGGCGGTCTCAGCGCCGGCGGCGACGAGATCGCATCATTTCGGGACGGGGACGTCTCGGGGTGGAACCTGCGACCTCGCTCAACGCTTCCGGACCCCTTCGGTGAGGCGCGCGGTACTCCAGGCCAGCAGGAAGGCGTACATCGCGGCCACCACCACCAGCACCCACCCCGGGACGCCGAAGAGGCCCCCGAGCCGCGGCAGCAGCCGCCCAAGCGAGCCTCCATCGTCCGCCCCGGCGATCAGGCCCAGCCAGGCGAGCGCGGCGCCGAGCCCGAGGGTGACGGGCCGGAGCGTGCGGAGCAGCCACGGGGCGGCGAGCGCCACCGCCACCACGCCCAGCCATCCCCCCACCCAGGTCCCCGCGGCGAAGGCCAGCGCCAGGGGCACGAGCACGAGGGCCTTTCTCATGGCGCCGGCCTCAGCGTGAGCGTGGCGGTGACGTCCCCCACCTCCCCTGCCGTGGCGGGGGAGGCGAGCGGGGCCAGGTCGCCCTCGACCCAGAGGGGGAGGCGGTCGAGGTAGCGGCGGCTGGCGGGATTGCCTGACTGGCCGCCGGGGTAGGTGCCCCACGCGCGCACGGTGTCGCCCAGATCCACCACCATGCGCCAGCTGGCGCCGAAGCCGCCGCCGGCGGTGACCGGGTTGAGCGTGGTGCTGCCCCCTTGCACCGCGAGGCCGGCGGCCCCGAATCCCGGCAGGTGCAGCAGGTGCGGGATGCTCACCGTGCGCACGGCGCCCCAGCGCCAGCCGTCGCCGGCGGGATCGCCATGGCGCTCACGCACTGCCCGGTAGGCGGCCACGAGCGCCTCGGCAAGGATGTCGTCGCGGTCCTCCACGCGCGGCGTGGAGGGGTGATCCCACCAGCCGCTTGCCGGCGCGCCCAGGAGCCGCCAGGTCATCACGAGGGCGGGCCGCGGGGCGGGGCGGCGTCGCCCACTGCTGTCGCCGGCGAGCTCGTCCCAGAGGCGCTCCTGCAGGGCATCGACCGCGGCCTCGAAGAGCACGGCGCGGCGGTTGTCCACCGTGTACTCACCATTCCACTCGGCCAGCAGCGCCGCGGCGCGCGCGAGGGTGTCGCCGCCGGCCCGCGCCGCGGCCGCCGCCAGGAAGGCGGGGACGAAGCGCTCGGCGGCGGCGCTGCCGGGGTCGGTCTGGAAGCGGCGCATGTCGTCCACCGTCACCGAGTCGTGGCGGCGGAGGAGGGCGTTGATGCGGAGCGCGCGCCAGGGCGAGAGCCAGCCGGCGCCGAGGTAGCGGGGAAACTCCGCCGGGTCCACGGGCTGCTGGTTGGCGGAGGCCACGAAGCCCTGCGGCGGGTCCTGCGCCTGCGGCATCTCGGCCACCGTCCAGTCGCCGGCCCAGTCGGTGGCGGAGGTGTCGCCGCGGAGGTAGTGATCGCCGCGGGCGGTGGGGCGGCGGGGGTAGCGCCCGGTGGAGCGGATGGCGATGTGGCCGGCCTGGTCGGCCACCAGCAGGTTCTGCGGGGGCGCGGCCCAGGCGCGCATGGTGGCGAGCCAGGCCCGCGCGTCGGGAGCCCGCGCCGCGGCGCCGAGCGCGTCGAGCGCGGGCGCCGCCTCCAGCACCGTCCAGCGGAGCGACACCCAGCGCCCGTCGGCTCCACGCGTGAGCGGGCCGCGGTGGGTGAAGCGCAGCGTGTCCACCGCCAGCACGGCACCGTCGGGGCCGCGGTAGGTCTCGACCCGGGTGCGGAGCGGGCGCCAGGCCCCGTCGAGCCGGTACTGCGCGGGACTGGCGTCGTCGTCCACCACCTCGAGCCAGCGGTCCTGCAGGTCGGCCTCGACGTTGGTGAAGGTCCAGGCCAGCCGCCGGGTGAAACCGATGACGATGGCGGGCGCGCCGGGGATGGTGACGCCGTGGACGTCGAGCGAGTCCGGCACCACCAGGTGCGCCTCGTACCAGATGGAGGGGAGGGTGAGCTCGAGGTGGGGATCGCCGGCCAGCAGCGGGTGGCCGGTGGCGGAGCGGCGGGGCCCCACCGCCCAGTTGTTGCTGCCGAGGGCGTGGTCGCTCCCCGGTACCCCCGTCGGCTCCATGGCGAGTACGGTGTCGGGGGCGGGTGTCCCCGGCCCGGGCACTGGGCCCGTGACTGCGCGCGGCGCGCCGAGGCCGCTGGGCTGGATCGGCTCCTGGAGCGGGCTCTCCACCGGGTAGAGGAAGTCGGCGGCGGCCGTGCCCACGAGGGCCGCGGCGGCGGCCTTGCGGCGCTCGAGGTCGCTCTGGGTGAGCACCCAGCCCATGCGGTTGAAGAGGTGGAGCGCGTTCTCCGGCGCCCAGCGCGCCGGGCGGCGGCCGAGCAGGCGGTACTCGAGCGGCAGCTGGGCGCGGGACAGCTGGTCGATCCAGGCATTCACGCCGTCGGCGTAGGCCTCGATGAGGCGGCGGCCGCGCGTGGTGTCGCCGAGGGCGGCGAGGCTCCGGTCCGCGGCGTCGGGGAGGCCGAGGGCGCGGGTCTCCTGGTCGAGCGGCAGGGCGCGGGCACCCACCAGCTCAGTGAGCGTCCCCGCGCCGGCGCGGGCCTGGAGCTCCAGCTGGAAGAGCCGGTCGCGCGCCACCACGTAGCCGAGGGCACGGATGGCGTCGAGCTCGCCGGCGGCGAAGATGTGGGGGACGCCACGTGCGTCGTAGCGCACCTCCACCGGTGCGCCGAGGTGCGGGATGTCCGCGAGGGCGCTCTCGGGGAGCTCGGCCGTGCGGGCCACCGCGAAGACGCCGTGCGCCGGGTCGAGAAACGGCCCCAGCCGGGGAAGCGGCGCCGGTGCGGCCAGCGAGAGGCCGCCCAGCACCCCGAGCACGAGGGCGGCGGCAGCCGTCCCCGCGCGGGCGGGCGTCACGGGTGGTGCGCGCTCTTGAGCAGGCGGCCCCACCAGAAGTTGATGGGATGCACGGCGGTGGCGGGTCCGGCGTCGTCCACCACGGGGTGGCCCTCGTTGACCCAGCGGAAGAGGCCGCCCTCGAGGTGCGACACCCGCGTGAAGCCCGCCTCGCTGAGGCCCGACACCATGGCGGCCCCGAGGAGGCCGGGGCCGTCGTACACCACGAGCGGGGTCTCGGGCGTCACGCGACGGAGCGCCGCGAGGTCGGGGGCCGCGGGGTCCACGTTCACCGCGCCGTCGATGTGGCTCATGCGGTACTGCTCGGGCGGCCGGAAGTCCACGAGGAGCGGCGGCGGGCGGTTGGGGTCCCTGGACCACGCCACCAGCTCATCCGGCGACACCCGCCGCACGGTGCTGAACTTGGCCGTCACGGCCTTCCGCACCGCCAGGCTCCCGAGGGGGCTCCCGTCCCACAGGAAGCCGAGGAGCACGAGGCCCAGCACGCCGAAGAAGACGTAGGTGCGGACCGGGAACCGCTTGCCTGACGGAGCGCTCTTGGCCATGGCGTGCGTGGGTGAGGGTCGGTAGAAGGTGCCGGGGACCCGCGCCTTACGGAAGGGCCCCACGATGGGCCGGCGCCAGCGCCAGCCGCCACAGCGGTCCCACCGGGTGCACCAGCGGCGTGGCGCCTTCGGCGTTGACCAGCGGCCGCCCGGCGTTGGCCCAGGCAAAGATGCTGCCGGTGAGCACGCGGACGTCGGTGAAGCCGGCCGCTTGGAGCTGGCGGGCGGCGGCCGCGGCGCGAACGCCCACGGCGCAGTACGTCACCACCGGCGTGGCCCGCGGCAGGGCCAGCACCTCCGCCGGCAGCTGGCCCGGCGGGAGGCGCCGAGCGCCCGGGAGGTGGCTGACGGCAAACTCCGGCGCCTCACGGACGTCGAGCAGGACCGGCGGCGCGGAGCCCGCCAGCTCCCCGGCCAGCGCCTCAGGCTCCACCCAGCGCAGCTCGGGACGGCCCCGGCCCACCAGCCAGGTGACGGCGCCGAAGACCAGCGCCCGCCCCCCGACCGCCAGGACCAGCACAACCGCCGCGGCCACGCCCGCCGCCACCCAGCCCGCCGTCCGCAGTGCCGCCATCCGCCCCCCGGGTTCATGAATGACGCAGGCCGGACCCCGCGGAGGGTCCGGCCTGAGTTTACGCGGGTCCCGGCGTGCTGCCTAGCGCCGGCCGCGCCCGCCGCCGCCCTGGTTCCGGTCGTCCAGCTTCCGGGTCTTGGCCAGGACCTCGGCCTGCTTGGTGGCCATGCGGATCATCCGCTCGGGGCTCTGCGCCTTCATGATCTCGCGGGGCTTGCCCGCGGAGAAGGTCACCTTGCCGTCGGCGAGCTCGGCAGTGAGGGGACGGCCCGTGGTCAGCTCGAAGCAGCCGAGCACGTTCTCGCCGGCGCCCTGCGCGGTGCGGATCCGCTCCTCGAGCGCCTCCCGGCTGGGCAGGCCCTCGACGGTGGCGGGCGGGTTCCCCACCGGGGCGATCTTCTGCACGAGAATCGCCACCTTGGCCCCGCTCAGCGACGGGGCGGTGCGGACGTCCTTGCCGCCCACTTCCTGGGCCCAGCGGATGGCCTCACGCTCGGCGGGGGTGGTGGTGCGCGAGGACGCGGCGGGCGCGGCCTTGGCAGCCCCGGGCGCCTTCTGCCGCTCCTGGGTGCGCTTGAGCGCCTTGATGTAATCGGGTTCGTCGGACACGGTCCGGTCTCCTTCGGAATAACGTCAAAATTGGGACGCCCAAGATAAACCCGCCGGGAGACCGGGGCCATGGCCGGGGGCAGGAGCCGACGGAATCAGGGACCGCCGGGCGGGGGATACACTTCACAATGCATCCCCCGGTCGCTGTACAGCACACAGAAGGCGCCGGGGCGGCCCCAGCGGCCCACCCAGTCGCTCATCACGGCGCGGTCGCCGGGGCTGAAGCGGGGGGCGGGGGCGTCATCGTCGGTGCTCCGGACGTGGGTGTGGATCGTGCCGGCCCAAGCCGGTGTGCCGCAGCGGGCCAGCGACTCCTCGGCCGCGGCATTCAGCGAATCCCCGGCCTGCGGCAGCGGCGTCACCAGGCGCACCCGCACGGTGTCCGCCCCAACCTCTGCCGCCACGCACGCCACGTACTCCACCCGGGCGGCGGCACTCCGCTCCCAGAGCACGGTGAGACTGTCCCCCACCCCCTTGGCCAGCAGCCACTTCGGCTGCTGGGCGGCGAGGGGCGTGGTGAGGAGGGCCAGGAGGGTTGTGAGGGTGGCGGCCTTCATCGTGGTGCGGGGCTCGTCGTGGGGTTCACCGCAGAGGCGCGGAGGCGCGGAGGACCGCAGAGGACCTGCGCTCGGAGCGGGGAGCCCACCGCAAGGGGAGTCCAGTGAATTTAGGGTGGCCTGGCAGCACGGTCAGGGACTGCTGTCGAACCCGAACCGACACCCGCCAAGACACAGTGGGCCCACCTTGCAGTGAGCCCACCATCCTCGAGCAGTTCCTCTGCGGCCCTCCGAGTCTCCGCGCCTCTGCGGCGAAACGCGCGCCGAGCCTCACTGCTTCGTCACCATCGCCCAGAGCCCGTAGAAGAGGACGGCGGTGTCGGCCCAGCCGATCACGGACCAGCGCAGGAAGAGCCGCCGGATCTCGGCCGGGTCGGTGGCCTTCTCCATCTTGAGCTGGTCAGGGATGAGAATCACGGCCCAGGCCAGCGTGGCCAGCGAGAGCGCAATGATGCCGTGCAGCAGCCACGGCGTCTCCAGGAACGGGAAGCCGGAGCGGAGCGCCATCCAGACCCCGGTGATGCTCAGCAGCGCGCCACCGCCCAGCGTGAAGACCAGGTCCGTCAGCAGGATCGCGCGCGCGATCGGCGCGAAGGGCAGCGCCTCGTCGCGCCAGTGGCGGTAGAGGTAGAGGCTCCACACGCCGGTGACGGTGACGTTCCCGAGGAGCAGGATCCCCCCGATGATGTGCACCCACTTGAGGACCAGGTAATCAACCATTGCGGTGGTCGAAGGGCCCCTCGAGGGAGCCGATGAAGTGGCGCACCCGGTCGAGCCGCTTGTTGATGGAGAGCGGCCCCCGGAGCAGGTGGGTGAAGCGGTCGAGCTGTTCGCTGGCGAGGCGCGCGTCGAGCTCGGCGAGCGTGGCGGTGAGGCGCGCCTCGAACACGAGGCTCAAGGCCTGGCGTGCCGCCCGGGGCGTGGTGCCCGCCGCCGGCACCGGGGCCGTGAGCGGCTCCCCGAGCCAGATGAACGCCTCCGGCAGCTGCTCGCCCAGATAAGTGTAGCGCAATGCCACCGGCTGGATCAGGAGCGGCCCCGCATGGCCGAGCGCCAGGTGCGCGGCCCCGCGCTCGGTGGCGGTCACCGGCGCCGACGCCGGGCGCCGGCGGCCCTGCGGGAAGAGCCAGAGGCCGCTGCCGGGCCTGAGGTAGGACCGCGCCGCCTCGAGGTCCGCGTAGGCGCCGGTGGCCGAGGTGCGCCGCATGGGGAGGGCGCCGACCCGGCGGAACACCGGGTACCGGGCCAGCTCCCCGGCCTCCATCAGGACCTGAAAGTGGAGCCCGAGGTGCCGGTTCACCAGCACCCCGAGGAAGCCGTCCCACCAGTTGGTGTGGTTGGCCAGGAAGAGCACCGGGGCCAGCGCCAGCCGGGCCGGGTCCGGCGCCGGCGCCGCGCCGAGCCAGATCCCGGCGAAATGCGCCCGCGCCAGCCGCCGCGTGTACCACGCGAACAGCCGCGCGGCCACCGGATGCGGCGGGCCGGGCGGGCTCAGGCGGTGGGCACCGGCTCGGGGAGGCGGCGGGGGGCAATGCGGTCCGCGTAGACCGCGCGGCCGAGGATCACGAGCTTCCGCCGGAAAGGGACATAGGCACGGGCACGGAACACATCGTAGTCCATCCGCACGATCTCGTCGAGGATCCCCGCGTAGGTCCGCTCCAGCAGCCGCACGGTGAGGCGCGAGCCGTCGTCGGGGAAGAGCGGCACCACCCGGTCCGCGGCGGTGAAGTGCTGCCGGGCGCGGTTCACCTGGAAGGCCAGGAAGTCGCGGAGCCGCGGGGTGAGGCGCCGCGCCTCGAGGTCCGCCTCGGCGAGACCCCAGGCGCGCAGCTCGTCGGCGGGGAGGTAGATGCGGTCGTTGTCGAGGTCCTCGCGCACGTCGCGCAGCACGTTGGTGAGCTGCATGGCGAGCCCCACCTCGAGCCCGAAGTGATCCAGCTCGTGGCTGGCCGCCCCGAGCACCGGACCGATCATGAGCCCCACCCCGCCCGCCACGTAGCGGCAGTAGCGGTGCAGCGTGGCCAGGTCGGGGATCCGCACCCGCCCGAGGTCCATCGCCACCCCGTCGATGAGCTCGAGCAGCGGCGGAAGCGGGACTGGGTAGCGGCGGAACGTCTCGTGGAGCGCCAGCCAGCGCGGATCCGCGGGACGCTCGCCGGTATGGAGCCGGCGGACCAGGTCGCGGAGCCCGTCCAGCTCCACGCGCACCGTCGCGACCGGCTGGGCGCCACGATCGTCGACCAGGTTGTCGGCGTGGCGGCAGTAGTCGTAGATCGCGAAGATGGCCCGCTTCTTGGCCGCGGGCAGGAAACGGCTCGCAAAGTGGAAGCTCTTGGCCCACCGGGCGGTCATCGCCTCGGCGCGCTGGTAGCTCCACTCGAGCTCGAGGTCGCGGTGCATTGCGGCCCTCCTATCTGGCCGCCGGGGGCAGCCGAGCCAACGGCCCGCCTCGCCCCGGGAACCCCGGGGCAAGGCACGCCTGGCAGGTGCGGTCAGTTGCGGTTGACGAAGCGCGCGGGTTCGGGCTGGATGTCCGGGATGGCGTTCTCGCCCACCTTGAGGCCGGCGCGGCGGAGCCGGGAGCCGTTGGCCTCGGCGCCCTGGCCACCGAGCACCACGAGGGTGCCGGGCGGCAGCAGGCGCGGCAGCCGGCGCAGCTCGCTGATGCGGTGCTCCACGTTCTCCGGGTCGGCCGCCGAGAGGGCGACCACCTGCGGCATGAGCGTCCACGCCGCCTCCACCACGTCCTTGGTGGGCAGGTTGGGCCCCAGGTAGTGCACCCGCCAGCCCTTCACCTGCAGGCCGGTGAGCGTCACCAGGAAGCCCCACTCGTGCTGCTCGCTCGCCAGGCAGGCGGCCAGCAGCACCGGGCCCGACGCGTGGATCTTGGCCAGGTCCAGCTTGAGCTGCGCCACCACCACCTCGCTGGCCATGTGCTCGGCGGCCACGCTCAGCTTGCCGAGCGCCCACAGGTCGCCGATCACCTCGCCGAGGGGCAGGATGATCTCCCGGCCAAAGCGGTCGAGGGGCAGCTGCGCGCGCTGCTCGGCCAGCAGGCGGCCGAGGTCCTCACGGTCCAGCCGCTTCACCGCCTCGAGCATCCGCTGCAGCGGCGAGCCGTCGGTGGCCTTCCCTTCCGCGCGCGCGATGACCGACTCGCGCGGCTCCTTGACCAGGTCGCCGATCCGCTCGCCGGCGCCGCACAGGCGGGCAAAGGCGCGCAGCAGCGCCACCTGCTCTGACGTGTAGGTGCGGTAGCGGTTGGGCTGGCGCGTGGGCCGGACAACCTCGTACCGCCGCTCCCAGGCCCGCAGCCGGGCCGTCGCCAGGCCGGTCAGTTCTGCGACTTCGTGGATCTCGTATGTCCGGTTTCCGACAATTCCACTCATGGCAAACGCCTCGGCGAGACGGCAGTGTATAGGCTTGGCTAGGTCAACGTTGGACAGTATAACCGACCCTCACACCCCCCGCCAGCACCCGTTAGTATTGGCGGTCCTTCATGGAGCCCTCGTCCTGACCACCGCCTCCAGCGCCCCGATTCCGGCGGGCGCCCCGCCCTCGGACGCCGCCTGGCGCACCATCAATTCGCTCCGCGTGCTGGCGATGGATGCAGTGGAGCAGGCGAACTCGGGGCACCCCGGCACCCCCATGGCGCTGGCCCCGGCGGCGTGGGTGCTCTGGGACCGGTTCCTCCGCTTCGACCCCGCCACGCCCGACTGGCCCGACCGTGACCGCTTCGTGCTCTCCTGCGGCCACGCGTCGATGCTGCTCTATGGCCTCCTCCACCTGGCCGGGTACGACCTCTCCCTCGACGACCTGAAGCGCTTCCGGCAGTGGGGCGCCCGGACGGCCGGGCACCCCGAGCGCGGCCACGCGCCTGGCATCGAGACCACCACCGGCCCGCTGGGCCAGGGCGTGGGCAATGCCGTCGGCATGGCCATCGCCGAGCGGGTGCTGGCGGCGCGGTTCAACCGGCCCGGCTTCGAGCTGGTGAACCACCGCACCTGGGCCTTCGTGAGCGATGGCGACCTGATGGAAGGTGTGGCCGCGGAGAGCGCCTCCATTGCGGGGCACCTCGGGCTGGGGCGGCTGGTGCTGGTGTTCGACGACAACAAGATCACCATCGACGGCGACACCTCGATCAGCTTCACCGAGGACGTGGGCCGCCGCTTCGAGGCCTACGGCTGGCAGGTGCTCCGCGTGGGCGACGGCAATGACCTCGCCGCCATCGAGCAGGCGCTCGCGGCGGGGCGGCAGGAAGACACGCGGCCCACGCTCATCGTGCTCCGCACGATCATCGCCGACCCCGCGCCCACCAAGCGCAACACCTCCGGCGCCCACGGCGCGCCGCTCGGCGCCAAGGAGATCGCGGCCACCAAGGCCATCCTCGGCTGGCCCGAGGCACCCTTCCACGTGGCGCCCGAGGCGGCGGCGTGGACGGCGGCCTGCCGGC
>JBGAOL010000056.1:0-16034 GCA_044221825.1 Gemmatimonadales bacterium | reverse complement strand
GAGACCACCCACGCCGAGCGCGAGGACGAGCAGGTGGGCATCTGGAGCGACCCCGACGCCCCGCTCGACGAGATCCTCTTCACCGCCGCCGAGGAAGCCATGCCGCCGGAGGCCTTCAGCGAGGACTTCTGGGACATCGTAGTGTGGGCCAAGAGCGGCGACCCCAAGATCCCTGCCATCCGCACCGCCCTCGGCCGCCTCGAGGCCATGATCGACGAGCGCTACGAACTCGGTGGCGAGGACGATGGCTGAGCTGAGCGAGGGGGCGCGCAACTACCGGGCGCTGATGTGGGGCATGATCCTGCTCGCGATGGTCCCGCTCGTGCTCTTCGTGGCCGCCATGCGCGACGTGGTGCCGCGGCAAATGGGCATCGCGGCGCTGCCGCTGGTGTTTGCCTGCCTGCTCACGGCGGTGTGGATGGGATGGCGAGGCCACCGGCAGGCACTGGCCGATCGCGAACGGGTGGGCCGCACCACCATGATCATGACCATTGCCGCACAGCTCGGCCGCCAGGACGACGCGGCCCTCGAGCGCATCGCCGCGCGGAGCGGGCCCGCGGCGGAAGCCGCCACCTGGATCCTCGCCGGCCGGGCCGAGAAGCGCGCCCGCGAGGGTTAGCAGCTCCGCTGCCAGCGCATCAGGTGGGTGGTCAGTCCCACCGAGGCGCGCGTGAACTCTCCGTGGTGCCCGAGCGCAGCCGCCGCCGCCGCATCCTTACCCTCCAGCAGCAGCTCCACCACCCATGCAGCGGCCCGGTGCACATCCACGTGCCGGCGGCAGGCTTCCGCATGCGCCGGCGTGCCGCGCAGGGCGGCCATGCACTCCTGCTCCAGCCAGCGGCCGCACTCGCACGCCGTCTCGTCCCGCACCAGGGCGATGTCGGGGAGCCGGTCCCGCTCGCGGAGGCTCACCCGAAAGCGGGTCTTCCAGAGCCCATGGGCGGCGATAGCCGAGCAGATGGCATCCGCAGGGCTGGCGGGCCGAGCCTGAGGGAATGGCGCGAGGCGGGACATGCGCGGAGCTCCTCGCCCGCGGACTGGCGGCCCGTCATGGACCGGGTGCGGGACGACTAGAAGGAGCGTCGACTCATGTCGGCAGAACTTGAGATGGAGTCTGGGCTATCCCGTGCAGGGCGCTCCCCGTTCCGCCGTCGGCGGATAGATTGAGGGGGCCATGTCCCGCCTGCCCTCGTTCCTGCGTGCCCTCCGGCTCCGTTGCCCTGCCTGTGGCGGGGGGCCGGTGTTCGTGTCGTGGGTCCGGATGTGCCCCAGCTGCCCGAGCTGTGGCATCCGCTTCGACCGCGAACCGGAGGGCGGCTACTGGGTGGGGTCCAATACCATCAACCTCTTTGCTACCGAGGCCACCTTCGCGGCCCTCTTCCTCGGCACGCTCGTCGCCACCTGGCCGAGCCCGCCGTGGACTCTGCTCACGTATGGCGGGCTCGGGCTGATGGTGGTGTTCCCGGTGGCATTCTTCCCCTGGTCCAAGACGCTCTTCATCGCCATCGACCTGCTGTTCCGGCCCACCGAGCCCGGCGACTACGTGAAGCCGGCGGAACCGGCGCCAAACTCCCTGCGGCGGCGGTGACGTCCGGCGACTGACTCGAGGCGTGGTGCAGGGGCTGGATGCGGTGGAACTCCTCGGAGAGGCGCAGAGAACGCAGAGGGCCGCAGCGGCATCGAGCCCAGGTCGGTGCGTTGCCGACCCGAGCCTTGGGATGTTGTGGTTGGGCCCCGCGTGAAGCCGGGGGCGTTGCGCGACCCGAACGGACACCCACAAAACCATCACGGCCTCACCTGCGGGTAGGCCCACCATTCTCGGGCGGTTCCTCTGCGGCCCTCCGCGCTCTCCGCGCCTCAGCGGTGAAACGCTCGACCAACCTACCCATCCGAAGCACTCGCCACTCCGCATGGAGCCTTCATGGAACCCTACGCCCAGCAGCCGGTCGCGCAGGCGCTGGGCCTTGGGCGGCGTCGGGGGATGGGGGTGGTGAGGCGTTGCTGGAAGCTCGGTGAGGATGGCGCCAAACTGGCCGCCGAAGCGGGTGCACTGGTCGCAGCCCCGCAGGTGCTCGTGCACCCGGGCGATGGTGGCGTCATCCAGCTCCCCGTCGAGGTACTCCGAGAGGTGCGCCAGCACGTCGCGGCAGGTGAGCCCGCCGATGTCGCGGTCCAGGTCAAGCATGAAGCCTCCTCGCCTCGGCCACGAGGCGGAGCCGGGCCCGGTGCAGCCGGGTCTTCATGGCGGCCAGGGTGAGCCCGGTGAGCTCGGCCGCCTCCTCGCCGGAGAATCCCTCGAGGTCGCGCAGGACGATCATCTCCCGCTCCGCCGGCGCCAGCTGGGCCAGCGCCTGCCCGAGCAGGCCGTCTCCGTCAGGTTCATGTGCCACCATACCGGCTCGGCCCCCAGCCCGCCTCGAGCCCGAGGGCGTCGGCAGGAGCATCGGAATACGTCCACCCGCGTGCGGCGCAGCCGGAGCAGCGCGTGCCGGCCGATGGTGAACAGCCAGCCCCGCGCCGAGGCGTCGCCGCGGAAGCCGCGCGCCGCGCCATGCGGCCACGAACGCCTCCTGCAGGGCATCCTCGGCGTCCGCCTCGTTCCCCGCCACCGTCCGCAGGTAGCGGAACAGCGCGTCCTGGTGGCGGGTGACGAACGTATCGAAGGCGGCGCGGTCGCCCCAGCCCGATCGGCCAGGAGCGTCGCATCGTCGGGGATCAGCGCGTCGCCGGGCAGGTGCTGAAGCCGAAGAGCGTGTAAAGCGGGCAGCTGCCGAGCAGGCCGGTGGCGATGGGCACGATGCCGATGTAGCCGAGCGGCGTCTTGGGGCCGATGAAGGCCAGGCCCAGGACGCCCACGCCGAGGACGCACAGACTGCAACTCGTAGGGATGCTCGTTGGTGGGGAAGAGCTTGGATGCCATGATCGACTCCGGTAGAAGGGGGTGAAGGATCTCCGTGCACCCCAGAGAGCCGCGGCGGAACGAAAAGGATTCACCGGGGCTAGACAGGACGATCCTGAAGGCGCATTCATTGAGGTTCAATCGGGAGTTACCCGTTCGGGGTCAAGTTATCACCATGCGTCGCTGGCCGCGCCTGATTTCCACCCTCCTGCTCTGCGTGCTGGGTCTCCAGCTCGCGGGGTCGGGCGCGCGCTGTGTCATGGGCGACGCCCCGGCGGCCACCGGCGTGGTCGCCGGCCAGCATCATGCGCATTCGCCGGAGTGCCCGCCACCGGACCACCAGCCGGCCCCGAAGCACCCCGCATCGCATCACGGCGAGTGCGCCAGCTGCTCTCCCCGGTCACCGTCCTGCCCGTCCTGGCGGCGCGGGCGGCCGCGCCGGCGACAGCGGGCACTACCCCCGTGCTCGTCGCGACGTTCGTTCCCACCGTCAGCTCCCCGCCCCACCCCACCTCCCGGGCCTGAACCTGACTGGCTGTACGCCGTTCGCGCGGACCTGAGGGTTCGTGCGCGCGGCCGCCCCGCGGGCTGTCCGCGGCGGCGTCCCCATGTCACGGACCCGGGATCATGCGCAGTCCATCACTGTTGCTCGTGGCGTTCCTCGCCGCCACACCCCTCGCCGCCCAGGCGCGTTCCGGCCTCTCGCTGGCCGAGGTCTATGCCCGCCTGACCGCCACCAGCCCACGCCTCCGCATGGCCGCCGCGCGCGCCGAAGCCGCCCACGCGCGCATCAAGCCCGCCGGCCGATGGCCGGACCCCGAGCTGCAGCTCGGCCTCATGAATCGCGACCTGCCCCGCCTGGGCCTCAACGAGGTGCTGGGGATGAACCAGGTGCAGGTGATGCAGATGGTGCCGACCGCCGGGAAGACCGGCCTCGCGGTGAAGGCGGCGCGGGCCTCGGCCAGCGCGGAGGATGCGGTGGCGCGGGAGGCCACGTGGGAAGTGCGCGCCGCTGGCGCGATGAGCTTCCACGAGCTCCGGCAGGCCGAGGCGTCGCTCGGCGCCATGCGGGAAGCCCGTCAGCTCCTTGCCGACATCCTCCGCACCACCGAGGCGATGTACGCCGCGGGCCAGGGGCGCCAGGCCGACGTGCTCCGGGCGCAGGTGGAGGTGGCGCGGATGGACGACGAACTCCTGGCCATGACGGCCATGCGCGAGGGCGCACGGGCGCGCCTTGCCGCCCTGCTCGGCCTCGCGGACGGCGACGCGCTGGCGCCGCTCCTCGCCCCCGGGCTCCCCGACTCGCTTCCCCCGCGGGAGGCGCTGGTGGCCCTGGCCCTCGGCAGGCGCCCGATGCTCGAGGCCGGCGCCGCGCGGGTCACCGCCGGGGAGGCCATGACCCGGATGGCGGGCCGCGAGCTGTGGCCCGACGTGACGCTCGGCCTGGTCTACGGCAACCGGCCCATGCCCATGGGCGGCTGGGAGCACATGGCCAGCTTCATGGTGGGATTCACCCTGCCCCTCACCCCGGGCAGCCGCCAGCGCCAGGCCGAGGCCGAGGCGCGGGCCATGACGCGCATGGCGCAGGCGGACCTGGCCGACATGCAGGTGGAGACCCGGGCGCGGATCGGGGAGCTGCACGCGGGCTACATCCGCGCCACGCGGAGCCTGACACTGCAGCGCACCACGCTCCTCCCCGCGCTCACCGCCGCCGCGGATGCCGCCCTCGCCGCCTACCGCGCGGGGAGCGTGGACTTCATGACCCTGCTCGACGCGCGCATGGCGGTCACCACCGCCCACCAGGCGATCGCCAGGGCCGAGGCCGAGGCCGGGATCGCGCTGGCCGAACTCGAGATGCTCACCGCCACGACTCTTTCCGATCCCGCGGCCGTGGCCGGGGGAGGTGCCCAGTGACCAGTTCCTCGACCCTCCGGACGGCACTCGTTGCCGTCGCCATCGTCGGCGCCGCGGGCGCCGCCACCTGGTACCTCACCCGCAGCGCGCCCGCCCCGGCAGCCCCGGCCGGCGGGCACAACCACGCCGCCATGGCCCGCGGCGGGGCCGGCGAGCGCGAGGTGCAGCTCTCCGACGCGGACCAGCGGCGCATCGGCGTCACCTTTGCGCCGGTGGTGGCGGGGCCGCTCGAGCGCGAGGTGCGGGTGGTGGCGCAGGTGGCGTTTGACGAATCGCGCATGACCGTGGTGACACCCCGCACCGAGGGCTACGTGGAGAAGCTCCACGCCAGCTTCACGGGCCAGCAGGTGCGTGCAGGCGAGCCGCTGCTCGAGATGCACGCGCCGATGCTCACCGCCGCGGCGGAGGAATACCTGCTGGCCCGGCGGCTCGAGGCCGACCTGGCGGGCGGCTCGGAAGAAGCACGCGCCAACGCGGAGCGCCTCACGACCGCCGCCCGGGACCGGCTCCGCCTCTTCGGCCTGCCCGAGCAGCAACTCGAGCGCCTGGAGCACACGGGGGCCCCGCGCCGCATCACGCTCTACGCGCCGTCGTCCGGCGTGATCCTCGAGAAGAACGTGGTGGAAGGCCAGCGGGTGATGATGGGCGACCCGCTCTTCCGCATCGCCGACCTCGGCACCGTCTGGCTCGAGGGCGACGTCTTCGAGCAGGACCTGGGCACGGCCCGGCTCGGCACGGAGGTGACGGCCGAGTTCACGGCGCTCCCGGGCCAGCCGCGGCACGGGCGGATCAGCTACGTGGCGCCGTCGCTCAACCTGGAGACGCGGACGGGCCGCATCCGCGTGGCGCTGGCCAACCCGGGGCTGGTGCTCAAGCCGGGGATGTTCGCCACGCTCCGGTTCACGGCGCCGGCGGCGGGCCGGGCGGTGCTCAGCGTGCCGCGCTCGGCGGTGCTCTCCACGGGGCAGCGCAACCTGGTCTTCGTGAAGCGGCCGGACGGCCGCTTCACGCCGACCGACGTGACGCTCGGCGTGCAGACGGAGGATCGCATCGTCATCCTGGGCGGGCTCGCGGCGGGTGACACGGTCGTGGCCTCCGCCACCTTCCTGGTGGACGCGGAGTCGAACCTCGGCTCCCTGCTCGGCGGCATGGGCGACATGCCCGGCATGGACATGACCGCCCCGGCCGCACCGCCCCCGACACCGAGCCCGCGCCCGGGCTCCCCGGCGCCGAAGGCCACCACGCCCCCCGCGCCGACCATGGACGCCATGCCGGGCATGGACATGCCGGCGCCCGCCCCAGCCCCCGCGCCGGCCCACGACCATTCGGGCCACGGAGGCTGAGATGCTCACCGCCCTCATCGCGTGGTCGCTCCGGAACCGCTTCCTGGTGCTCATGGGCACCGTGGCGGCGATCGCCGGCGGCACCTGGGCCATCCGGCACACGCCGCTCGAGGCGCTGCCCGACCTCTCCGACGTGCAGGTCATCGTGCAGGCGGAGTACGGCGAGCAGGCGCCGCGCATCATCGAGGACCAGGTCACCTATCCCATCGCCGCCGAGATGCTCAAGGTGCCGGGGGCGCGGACGGTGCGCGGGTACTCGTTCTTCGGGGTGTCGTTCGTGTACGTGATCTTCGACGACGGCACCGACCTCTACTGGGCGCGGAGCCGGGTGCTCGAGTACCTGAACGGCATCCGCGGCAAGCTGCCCCCCGCGGTCAGCCCGACGCTCGGCCCCGACGCCACCGGCCTCGGCTGGGTGTTCCAGTACGCGCTCGAGGACACTACCGGGCGCCTGGACCTGGCGGAACTCCGCGGACTGCAGGACTGGTACCTCCGCTACCAGCTCACCGCCGTGCCGGGCGTGGCGGAGGTGGCGGCGATCGGCGGGTTCGAGAAGCAATACCAGGTGGACCTCGACCCGTCGCGGCTGCAGGCCTACGGCATCCCCATCACCCGGGTGATGAGCGCGGTGCAGAACGCCAACTCGGACGTGGGCGCCATGGTGGTGGAGCTGGCCGAGCGCGAGCACATGGTGCGCGGGCTCGGCTACCTCAAGTCCATCGGCGACCTCGAGAACGTGGTGGTGGGCGCCACCAGCGCCGGCACGCCGATCCGCCTGGCCGAGCTGGGCCGGGTGACGGTGGGCCCGGCCGTGCGCCGCGGCATCGCCGACCTCGACGGCCGGGGCGACGCGGTGGGCGGCATCGTGGTCATGCGCTTCGGCGAGAACGCCCTCAGCACCATCAACGGCGTGAAGCAGCGCCTGCGCGACATCCAGGGCGGGCTGCCGCCCGGCGTGGTGATCCGCCCCGTCTACGACCGGAGCGACCTGATCCTACGCGCCATCCACACGCTGCGCGGCAAGCTGCTGGAGGAGAGCGTGATCGTGGCGCTGGTCTGCCTGGTGTTCCTCGGGCACGCGCGCTCGGCGCTGGTGGCCATCCTCACGCTGCCGGTGGGGATCCTGCTGGCCTTCCTGGCCATGCGCTGGGCCGGCGCGGGGGCGGACATCATGTCCCTCGGCGGCATCGCCATCGCCATCGGGGCCATGATCGACGCGGCGATCGTGATGGTGGAGAACATGCACAAGCACCTGGAGCGCGCCGTGGCCGCGCGGGGCGGCACGGGGCCGCAGGTGGACACCGGGGTGCTGACCGCGGCGGAGCGCTGGGACCTGGTGCTGGCCTCGGCCCGCGAGGTGGGGCCGGCGCTGTTCTTCTCCCTGCTCATCATTACCGTCAGCTTCATTCCTGTGTTCGCCCTGCAGGGGCAGGAGGGGCGGCTGTTCCAGCCGCTGGCGCTCACCAAGACCTTCGCCATGGCGGCGGCGAGCCTGCTGTCGGTGACGCTGGTGCCGGTCACCATGGGCGTCTTCGTCCGGGGGCGGCTGCTCCGGGAGCACGCCAACCCGCTCAACCGCCTGCTGGTGGCGCTGTACCGGCCGGTGATCGGCGTGGTGCTGCGCCACCGCACGGTGACCCTCGCGGTGGCGGCCGCGGCGCTCATCCTCACCTGGGTGCCGTGGACGCGGATCGGCGGCGAGTTCATGCCGCCGCTCGACGAGGGCACCATCCTCTACATGCCCACCACGCTCCCGGGCGCCAGCGTGGCGCGCGCCCGCGAGCTGCTCCGCATCCAGGACGAGCTGATCCGGCAGGTGCCGGAGGTGGACCACGTCTTCGGCAAGGCGGGCCGCGCGGAGACGGCCACCGATCCCGCCGGCTTCGACATGATGGAGACCACCATCTCCCTCAAGCCCGAGGCCGAGTGGCGGCCCGGCATGACCACCGAGCGGCTGGTGAGCCAGCTCGACTCGCTGGTGCGCATCCCCGGCGTCACCAACGCCTGGACCATGCCGATCAAGGGCCGCATCGACATGCTGGCCACCGGCATCCGGACCCCCGTCGGCATCAAGATCTTCGGGCCGGACCTCGCCACGCTGGAGCGGCTCGGGCGCGAGGCGGAGGCCGCGGTCCGCATGGTGCCCGGCACCCGCAGCGTCTTCGCCGAGCGCGCGGTCTCCGGTTACTACCTGGACATCGCGGTGGACCGCGCGGCCGCCGCCCGCCACGGCCTCAACGTGGGCGACGTGCAGACGGTCATCGCCACCGCCATTGGCGGCATGACCATCACGCAGACGGTGGAGGGCCGCGAGCGCTACGGCGTCCGGGTCCGCTACCCGCAGGAGCTCCGCGACGCGCCCGAGCACCTCGTGGACCTGCTCATCCCCGCGGCGCATGGCGGCAGCGAGGCCACCGGGAGCGGCGGCATGGGGATGGGCGCCGTTGCGCCCGCCGGCGGGCGGGTGCGGGCCTACGTGCCGCTCGGCCAGGTGGCCACCGTGCGGGAGGTGGCCGGCCCCATGGTGGTCCGCACCGAGGGGGCGATGCCCACCGCGTGGGTCTACATCGACGTGGCGGGCCGCGACATCGCGAGCTACGTGGCCGAGGCCCGGCGGATGGTGCACGACATGGTGGCGCTGCCGCCGGGGTACACCATGGCGTGGAGCGGGCAGTACGAGTACATGGAGCGGGCGGCGGCCACCCTCAAGGTGGTGGTGCCGGCCACGCTCGGCATCATCGTCCTGCTGCTCTACCTCAACTTCGGGAACCTGGCGCAGGTGGCCATCGTGCTCCTGTCGCTGCCGTTCGCGCTGGTGGGCGGGGTGTGGTTCCTGTACCTGCTGGGGTACAACTGGTCGGTGGCCGTGGCCGTCGGGTTTATTGCGCTGCTCGGCGTGGCGGCGGAGACGGGGGTGGTGATGCTGATCTACCTGGACCACGCCTGGGCCGAGCACCGGGGCGCGCGTCCCACCGCGCGGGAGCTCACCGCGGCCATCATCGACGGCGCCGCCGAGCGCGTGCGCCCCAAGATGATGACCGTCACCGCCATCATGGCCGGCCTCCTGCCGATCCTCTGGGGGGATGGCGCGGGGGCCAGCGTCATGAAGCGCATCGCGGCACCGATGGTGGGCGGCATGCTGAGCAGCACCGTCCTCACGCTGGTGGTCATTCCCGTGGTGTACTCGCTCTGGCGAGAGCGGGAAGTGGAGCCGGCGGGCGCCGGAAACGACTAGCGCCCGCCGGGAGGCGGGCGCTCGGGACGGTCAGGGGCGGCGGGGCGCCTCACCAGCGCGCGGGTGTCCCCCGCACGTCCACGTGCACGAAGGGCCCATGCGCCGCGGTGGCGCGGTAGATGCCGATCCCGCCGACGACGCCGGGGTGCGTCGCCTCCACCCGCCCGGCCACGCCGGCGAGCCAGCCGGCGTCGCGCACGGTCACGCGCCCGTCGCCGTCGAGGTCGTCCATGCGGCCGTCGCCGTCGGCGTCCACGAAGATGTCGGCGGCGCCGCCGTACATGTGCTGGCTGTCGCGCGCGCGGCCGCCCCGGGGGCCCACGCCGCGGGCGTTGTACTGCGGCGTCCGGAACCCCGACATGACGCGCAGGGCCGAGGGCTTCCCCAGCGCCTCGAGCTCGAGCGCGATGAGCTCGAGCTTGTCGAGTAGCGGCAGCTCGATGACCAGCACCTTGGGCCACACCGCGGGCTGGTCCTTGGTAAGGAAGTCGCGCACGCGGAAATGCGTGGAGAGCGGGACGTCGGCGTTGGCCGGCGTCACCTCGAGGAAGCCGGCCGGGAGCGGATAGCGCGCCTGCCGGCCCGCGCGCTCACCCGGCCAGAAGCCGATGCGATAGCCCTGCCACGCGGCGCCGCGCTTGGCGCTGAGCGGCAGGAGCGCCAGGGCATGGATGGGACCGCCGTCGGGCGCGGAGAGGCCCGTCGGGTGCAGGCCGGGTCCGCGCCCCGCGAGGAACGGCACCAGCGCGGCGATGGGGGCCGGCGTGGAGTCGGCGCGATACTCGATGGCCCGCAGCTGGCCCGAGCGGCCGAGATAGGCGGTGAGGTCGGGGGCGCTGTCGCCGAGCGCGGTGTCGGCCACGGGCGGACGGGGGCGCGCGGGCTCCGGCGCGCGCAGCCCGAGCAGCAGCGCGCTGCCCCCGGCGAGCACGCCGCCGAGGGCCGTCAGGGACAGCAGCTGCCGGAAGAACTGTCGTACCCGCATCATCGACCCGCGTCCGGGGAAGTCCTGCAAGGAGGGGCAAGCTAAGCCCGGGCCCCGCCGCGGCGGAAGCGCGGGCCCATGACCAGTTATCGGTAGGGGTAGCCCCGGGCCAAAGTCTGGGCCAGGACCTTGTCGTGACCGTAGATGTCGGAATAGAAGAAGACATCCCCGTTCTCGCGCGCCACCGCGGTGGCGTAGGTGATGATCACGGGGATCTTGTCGCGGAGCCGCACGGTGGTGGGCTCGGGGCCGGTGGCGGCGGCTCCGATCTTCTCGGGTGTCCAGTCGGGCTGGTCCCGGAGCAGGAAGCGCGCAAGGGCGAGCGGGTCGCCGAGGCGGATGCAGCCGTGGCTGGCGTCGCGCCGGGTGCGCTCGAACATCGCCTTGGACGGCGTGTCGTGCAGGTACACCTGGAAGTCGTTCGGCATGATGAACTTCACCTTGCCGAGCGCATTGTGTGGCCCCGGCGTCTGTCGCACCCGGATCCCCTGCCCGATCCGCGCGATGTTCTCCGGCCAGGGCGGCACCACGTCGCCCTTCTCCACCAGCTCGTACTGGTTGCGCGCCAGGAAGGACGGGTCCTTGGTGGCCGCGGGCTTGATCTCGCCGAGGGCGATGGTGGGCGTCACGTCCCAGTACGGCGCGAATGTCAGGTACTCGAGCTGGTCCGCGAAGACCGGCGTCTCCGTCTTGAAGGCGGTGCCCACCACCACGTTCATCGCCAGCATCTCCCGCTCGCTCAGGTCGGTGGTGCCGAAGGCGTAGAGGCGGAAGGCGGGGATGTTGACGATGATGGGCGGGTGCGCAAACTGGCGCGGCATCCAGCGCCAGCGCTCGAGCGAGAGTTCCATCTGCCGGAGCCGCTGCTCGAAGGGGTGCTGCAGGCGGCCGCGGGTCGAGTCGCCGACCACCCCGTCGGGCGCAAAACCCTGGCGCATCTGGAACCGCTTCACGGCTTCCACCACCGCGCCGCTGTAGAGCGTGTCGAGGATGGGCGTGGCGGTGCTGTCGCGATAGTCGCCGAGGAGGCGCAGGAGGCGGCGCAGGGTCGGGGTGCCGGCGTAGCCCTCACCCGGGCGGAGGCGCCTGGGCATGGGGGGCAGCGCCACGAGGTTGGAGTCGCGCGCGAGTTCGCGGTACCGCACCAGCGTGGCCATGAGCAGCCAGTAGTGCAGGAACGGCGGCTCGAGGTTGCGGAGCAGGTCGTTGGGGCGGGTGCTTCCCGCGAGCGCCGTCACGGTGCTCGCCACGTCGAAGGAATCCTCGGGCACGCGCCAGGTGGCGTGCACCATGGCGGGGCTCACCCGGCCCAGGCGCAGCGCCACTGCGATGCGGGCGGCCGCCACGGAGAGGCCGAGTTCCACCCGCGGCGCCAGCGCGCCCGCCGTGTCGCCTGGCAGGGCATCCCCCTGGGCGGCGAGCCAGTCCGCGTCGTAGTCCGCCGAGTCGAGGCCGCGGTTCGGGGCCTCGGCCAGCACCTTGATGAGGGCCCGGGCAGGGAGTGTCAGGCGTCCGTTCAGCAGCCAGAGCGGCTCGTAGTTCCGCGCGGCGTAGAGCGGCCCCAGGACCGGCTGGACGTCCCGGAGGTTGCCCCAGCGAAGGTCCGGGTGGCGGCCGCTGTCGAGGAGCTGGGCCAGGGTGGCCCCGGGGGTGGGCGACTCCGGGCGGACGGCCTGCAGCGGCGCGGGAAGCAGGAGCGAGAGCAGGGCGAGGAGCATCATCGGGCACAAGCATAGCGCCGGGGCGCCCACCCCGCACCCCCGCAACGCCGACGCCCTCCCCGCCCGGAGGTGGGGAGGGCGTCGTGGCCCGTCGAGGTCGCGCGCCTAGCGCGAGCCCGATGAATCCGGGGCCGCGGCCCCATCCGCCGTGCCGGGCCGGCCCACCTGGCGCTGCAGCTCCTGCGCCCGTTCCAGGTGCTTCTGCAGCACCGGCTCGGCCTTCTCGATGATGGGCTCGATCAGGGCCTGGTTGCGCGAGGAACTCCGCGCCTGGCGCAGCAGGTTGAGCAGCGCCTGGTGCATCTGCACCTCGTGATCGATGTACGCCTGGTCGAACTGGCGGCCCCGCGGCGTGGACTCGAGCGTCCGCGCGCCGTTGTCCGCCATCTGCTTCACGGGGTCCGTCGGGGGCGCGTCGGGGGTCACCTGCACCCGCTGCAGGTGGGCCAGGGCGTCCTTCCGGAGGGCACCGTGCTCCGTCTCCATCATCCTGGCGTAGCGCTTCACCTCGTCGTTGGTGGCCTTGGTGTAGGCCAGCGCGCCGCCGGTGCTGTCCGCCACGTTGGCCTCATCCAGCAGGTAGGCCAGGTTGGCGTTGGTGAGCGTCATCGGGTCGAGGCCGCCGAGGGAGGAATCCGGCCCGAGGGCGCCCATCCCGTTCCGCGCGGTGTCCTGCGACGCGGCGCGGCGCGTGGTGTCCTGCGACCAGCCGCTGCTGGCGCTGGTGTCCTGCCCGCTCGCCGAGCTGTTGCCCCAGCTGTTGGCCGAGGTGCTGCTGCGCGCCGTGTCGCTCCAGCTGTTGGCCTGGCCGCTCGAGGGCTGGTAGCCTTGCGACGACTGCTGCGACGAGTCGCGCGACTGCCCGGACGGGTTCCCCCACGCCGTGCTGTCCGAGCCGCGCCAGCCGCTCCGGGTGGTGTCGGTCATGCCCGACTGGCCCTGCTGGCCCCCGCAGCTGCACTCGCTGGCCCGGATCCAGCCCAGCTTGCGGAGCGAGTCCGCCGTGAGCCCGGCGACGCCGCCAGCGCCCATCCCGCCCATCGTGTCCTGACCCGCCATCGCGTTCTGGTTGCCCACGCCACCGGACACCGGGACCGAGTCCGCCTGTGAGGCACGGGTGGTGTCGATGGTGGTCTGGTTGGTCAGGCTCGAGCGCTGCGCCATGGAGGAGTCCTGCCCCGCCCGGCTCCACGCGGAACTGTCCCCCGTCGCACTCTGCTGGCCATAGCCGGTCGAGTCCTGCTGCATGGCACGCTGGCCGGCGCTCGTGGTGTCGCCCTGGTTCTGCTGGCCCCAGGTGGTGGTCTGGCCTCCCTGCGCGGTGTCCTGCGGCGCAAACGCGGCGGTGTCCCCCTGGTTCCGCGAATTCCAGCCGGTGGTGTCGGTGAGCTTGCCGTCGGCCCGCTGGCTCAGACCGCTGGTGTCGCCCTGGCTCCAGCGACTCGCGGTGTCCTGCGTCTGCGCGCTCCAGCTCGACGCCGTGCTGTCCGCCTGCTGGCCCCAGGCCGAGGTGGTGGTGTCGGCCTGCTGGCCCCAGGACTGGGCGCTGTCGCGCGTGGCGTTGCGAGCGCGGTCCGCGGGCTGCGACCAGGTCGGGCTTGCCGTGTCGGAGGCGCGCCGCCGCCGCGCGGTGGTCGTGCCCGTGCTGGGTGGGGCGGTGTCCCGGGTTGCGCCGGTCACCGCGCCGGTGGTGGTGTCGGTGCCGCTGCCGGTGTACGCGCTGGTGTCGCGGCCGCCGGCGCCGAAGGTGTCGGCCGGGGCGCCCGGCCGCGTGGCGTCGGCGGTCTCGTCGGCCGCGCGATCGTTCTTGTTGCCACCGCAGGCCACGAGCAGCAGGCTGGCGAGCCACGCCGCGCCGATGGCCGGGTTTCGTGCGAAGGATCCCCGCATAGCGCCTCCGTGCGCTGAGTGGTGTGGTGGTGCAGGTAGCCCGGAGACGCCGCGCCGTATACAGAAGGCACGACGAACATGGCGGCCCGCGCCCCCGCCGCCCGCGTTGGTGAGGCGGCTCACGTGGCGGTTCCCGGCTGCTCCCCCCGGCGGAGCCGACTGCCCCCCGCGCGGGGGACGCGGCGGCCCGCCACGCGGTCGTGCCCGCGCCCGGTGACGCCGCGCACACGCTCCCGTCAGCTCCATGCGCCTACGAGATCCCCGCCAGCTTCACCCGCGCGGCGGCCCCTGTCCAATCTTCGGTGAGTTTTTCATGAAGCTTCCTGCGGCATGGGTCCTCCAGGTCACGTAACTCGCTATGTGGCTGCAACCTGAAGACTTTCCTGTATTGACGGGCTGCCGAGGGTTGGCAAGGTTGGGTTGCTAGGTGTGCGCGGCGCGTTCCCCCACGTGCCTGACTCGGCCTAGCCACTGGCCCCCATGACTGCGCGACCGAACTCGCCCGAACCGTCCCTTCGCCTGCCCCTGGCCCCCCGCGCCGAGCGCTTCGCGGACCAGGGGGCCCTGCTCGCGGCCGTCGTCGCCAGCTCCGCCGAGGCCATCTACACCGTCACCCACGACGGCCGCATCACCTCCTGGAACCCCGGCGCCACCCGCCTCTACGGCTACGAGGAAGTCCAGCTCCTCGGCCAGTCCATCGCCCTGCTGGCCGAACCCGCCGAGGCGGAACGCTGGCTCGCCACGCTGGCCTCGCTCCGCGTGCCCCAGCCCACCGCCCACCTCGAGGCCGTCCATCGCACCCGCGACGGCCACGCCATCGACGTCTGGCTCACCCTCTCCCCGGTGCAGACCGCGGAGGGCGCGCCGGCGGTGGTGGCCGTCATCGCCCGGGACATCACGGCCCGCCGCCTCGAGGAGGAGCAGTTCCGGCTCGCCCTCGAGGCCAATCCGCTTGGGCTGCTGCTGGTGGATGCCGCCGGCCGGATCCGCATGGTGAACGGCACGGCGGAGCGGCTGTTCGGCTACCCGCGGGAGGAGCTGCTGGACGAGCCGATCGACCGCCTGCTGCCGGCGGCGATGCGCGAGGCCCACGCGGCGGCCCGGAGCCGGTACCGGGAGATGCCGACCCCAGGGTGATGCACGAGCGCCCGAGCCTCGTGGCGGTGGACCGCGGCGGCCGCGAGTTCCCGGTGGAGGTCGCGCTCACCCCGCTCATCACCCGCCGGGGCCCCATGGTGCTGGCCACGGTGCGCGACGTGACCGAGTTGCGCGCCATCGAGGCGCCGCGGGCGATACCACCCGCCGGGGCGCAACTCCAGCTGGGAGCTCACCACCTTCGCCTACGTGGCCTCCCACGACCTGCAGGAGCCGCTCCGCATGGTGGCCAGCTACAGCCGGCTCCTGATCGAGCGCTACGGCGGGCGGCTCGATGAGCGGGGCGAGAAGTACCTCGGCTACGTCCGCGACGGGGCCGAGCGGATGCAGCGGCTGGTGAGCAGCCTGCTGGCGCTGTCCCGGGTGGACACGCGCGCGCAGCCGTTTCCGCCCCGTGGATGCGCGGCTGGTCGCTGGAGCCGGGTCCGCAACGACCTCATGGCGCGGGTGCTGGCCACCGGGGCTTAGCGTGCACTGGGCCCGGCTGCCCGTGGTGCTCGCCGACGAGGTCAACTCGGCGGTGTTCCTCAACCTGCTCGGCAATGCGCTCAAGTTCGTCGCCGAGCAGGCCGCCGGTCATCGAGGTCACCGCGACACCTTGATCCCGGCGGCTGGCGCTTCCGGGTGACCGACAACATCGGCATGGAGCCGGAGTTCGCGGCGGACGCCTTCCAGCTCTTCCGGCGGCTCCACGCCCGGGACAGCTACGAAGGCAGCAGCATCCGGGCTCGCGCTGGTGAAGCGGATCGTGGAGCAGCACGGCGGCACCATCGGGGTGGACAGCCGGCTGGGCGGGGGTAGCTCGTTCTGGTTCACCCTCCCGGGGGTGGCTGCCTCGTGACCGGGCTGCCCCAGCGGCGCTTGCCTCCTCATCGTGGACGACGACGCGGCG
>JBGAOL010000055.1:0-13558 GCA_044221825.1 Gemmatimonadales bacterium | reverse complement strand
GGATGGCGTCGCCGTCGAGGTACTCCACCGCCTCGCCGCGCGCCTCGAGGGCCGCCACCACCTGGCGCGCGATGGTGCTCTTCCCCGAGCCCGAGAGCCCGGTGAACCACACCACCCGCCCCTCGCCGCTCCCGGTCTCGAGCGCGCTGTCGTCGAGCCCAATGATGAACCCGGGGTTCTTGAGCGCCGGCTGGTTGTACACCAGCGACGAGGCGCGCGGCTTCTTCTCCCCGGAGTTGCGGAAGATGCAGTCGCCGGCGGCCACGTCCCACTCCATGGTGGGGCCGAGCCGCGGGTAGATGTCCGCCTTCCCCTCCGCCACCCAGCAGAACTTGAGCGAACTCCCCGCCGGCACCCGCCCCGCCACCAGGATGGTCTTGAGGTACTCCTCGAGTTCCTTCGACGGGTGCGACCGGCTCTCCGCCACCCGGAGCGCATGCTGAGGGAGCGGTGGCGTGGAGTAGATTCGCACCGGCGACCCGCCCTTCTCCCGCTTCCAGGCGCCGAGGCCCTGCCCCGCGTAGTACAGCAGGTCGAGCGCCGGCGCGTAGATGACGCCGAGCACCGGCACCCCGTCCTCGATGAGGGCGATGTTCACCGTGAACTCGCCGTTCTGCTGGATGAACTCCTTGGTCCCGTCGAGCGGGTCCACCAGCCAGAAGCGGCGCCACCCCGCGCGCCCCTCGGGGCCGGGGATCTCCCCCTCCTCCGAGATGATGGGGATGGCGGGATCCCACGCCGTGAGCGCCGCCGCGATCTTGGCGTGCGCCGCCTTGTCGGCCAGGGTGACGGGGCTGTTGTCGCTCTTGGCCTCGACGGGCCCGCCCTTGCCGTAATGCCCCAGGATGGCGCAGCCCGCCTCCCCGGCGATCTGCGTCAGGCGCACCAGCGCATCGGGCGACACCGTCACCCGGCTCATCGCGTGGGCTTCACCAGGCTGAAGTGCATCACGTGGAGCAGCCCCGCGAGCCCGTCCTTCCAGGTGATCTTCTTCCCCGCCTCGAAGCTCCGCCCCGCGTAGCTCACCGGCACCTCCACCACCCGCGCGCCGGCCTGCGCCAGCCGCGCCGTGATCTCCGGCTCGATGCCGAAGCGGTCGGTGGTGAGCACCAGCGACTGGAGCAGCGGCGCCTTCACCATCTTGTAGCAGGTCTCCATGTCGGTGAGCCCGAGCCCCGTCCAGCGGTTGCTCCACCAGGTGAGCACCCGGTTGCCGATCAGGTGGCCCAGGTAGCGCCCATGGAAGCGGCCCTTGAGGAAGCGCGAGCCGTACACCGCGTCGGCCTCGTCCCGGGCCAGCACGTCGAGCATGGCCACGAAGTCGTAGGGGTCGTACTCGAGGTCGGCGTCCTGCGGCACGATCACGTCGCCGGTGGCGGCGGCAAAGCCGGTGCGGAGCGCCGCGCCCTTCCCCCGGTTCACCTCGTGGTGCAGCACCCGGTCCACCACGCACTCGGCCAGGAGCCGCGCCAGGATGGCGGGGCTCTCGTCCCGGGAGCAGTCGTCCACGGCGATGATCTCGAGGGTGAGCGGCACCAGCCGGAGCCGGCGCAGGATGTCCTCGAGGGTGGCGGCCTCGTTGTACACCGGCACCACCACGCTCAGCCGCAGCGTGGCGGCCGGGGTGGAGGCCGGGCGGCGGCCCTGCGCCGCCGAGTGCGAGTTCACCATGGGCGGAACAGGACGCCCTTCTCCTGCAGCAGCTGCTTGATGCGGGTCACGCCGTCCTCGGCGCCTTCCTGGTCGGCCATGATGAGGTCGTAGCTCACGTCGGTCGTCAGGGTGTCGCCCACCCAGATCACCTCGATGCGTTCCGGCGCCACCGCGGTCTTCACCACCTCGAGGTCCTCCTGCGACAGCTCGTGCGCCGTGACGATCAGGATGGCGCCGGCATCGAGCAGGATGTTGGCCACCTCGCCGAGCCGGCGGAGGTGCTCCACCCGGTTGGCGCTCCCCCGCTCGATGTCGGCGTCCACGCCATACACCACGTTGGCCATGCCGAGGAAGTACACCACCCGCCCGTCCTCGAAGAGCCGCGCCTCCAGCTCCTTGGCCAGCGCCTTCCGCGGCTGCTCGTGCGAGCCGGTGACCAGCAGCAGCGACGCCTTCTGGCTGTACTTCTCCGCGCGCCGCTCCGGCGGGATGATGCTCGGCTCCCACTTGAAGTTCCGGAGCATCACCTTCTCGCGGATCTCGCTCTGCCGGTCGGCGAGCGCCTCGCGGACGATGCCGCCGCCGGTGATCTCGTAGTCGTCCACCAGCACGAAGCGGCTGGTGACGGCGTTCTCGTCCGCCGTGTCGAACCCCACCGCGCGCGAGAGCTTGAGCGTGCACTCGGCCACGTCGTGGCGGTCGATCTGCTGCTTCCGCTCGCTGGCGTTCAGGTTGCTGGCGTCGATGACGCGGTGCACCGCCTCGAGGCGGCACGGCACCCGTGCGGAGCCGAGCTTGAGGAGGTAGTCCTTCTTCGAGGTGAGCGGCTGCTTGCCGAGCCAGAAGATGCTCACCCGGAGCCGGGTGGTGACCTCGGGCTTGGGCTGCCCCGCCTTGGCCGCCAGCTCGCCGCGGGCCACGTAGATCTGCTCGGTGAGCGTGAAGCCGGCGGCCTGTCCCGCCACCGCCTCCGCCTGCACCGGCTTGTTGAACGCCTCGATGCTCTTCACCCGGCTCTTCTTGCCCGAGGGATAGAACACCACCTCGTCGCCCACGCTCAGGGTGCCGGTCTCGATGGTGCCCGCCACGATGCGGCGGTCGTCGCCCTGGGCGGTGAACTTGTAGACGTCCTGCACCGGCATGCGGAACGGCTTGTCGAGCGCCGGGCCCTCGCTCGCGAAGCGGTCGAGCGCCTCGAGCACCGTGGGGCCGCTGTACCAGGGCATGGCCTTGGAGCGGAGCGCGATGTTGTCGCCCTCGCGGCCGGCCGCGGGGATGAACGCCGCCGGGTGCACCCCGATCTGCTGCAGGAAGGCGCTGTACTCGGCGACGATCCCCTCGAAGTGGCGCTGGTCGTAGTTGACCAGGTCCATCTTGTTCACCAGCACCGCGATCTGCCGGATGCCCAGCATGGACATCATGTAGCCGTGGCGGCGGCTGTTCTCCTGCACCCCCTCCTTGGCGTCGATGACCAGCAGCGCCGCCTCGGCGCGCGACGCGCCCGTGACCATGTTCTTCAGGAACTCGATGTGGCCGGGGGCGTCGATGATGATGTAGTGGCGCTTGGCGGTCTTGAAGAACACCCGCGCGGCATCGATGGTGATGCCCTGCGCCTGCTCGTCCTTGAGGGCGTCGAGGAGGAAGGCGTACTCGAAGGGCCGCGCCGTCCGCTCGCAGAGCGCGCGCACCGCCTCGAGCTTCCCCTCCGGGAGCGACCCGGTGTCCGCCAGCAGCCGACCCACCACCGTGCTCTTGCCGTGATCGACGTGCCCGCCGATCACGATGTTCATGCGCTCGCGCTGGTCCGTGGTGGCGGGCGCGGCAGTGCCCGGGGCCGGGGAAGCGGTGGTCGTCACGGGATCTCGAGGTTGAAGTCAGGCATCAGCGGGGAGGGCCGGGCGCCGGGCGTCCGGCGCACGACCCTCCCCGGCACACCAATCCCGCCATGGAGGTCGCCGCGCGAGCTCCCCGGCGGGACTGCACCGTCGTGGCTTACTCCGCCTTCTCCCGGCGGAACACCCCGGCCACCTTGGCCACGGCGGCCTTCACCTGGCGCCAGAAGATCATGATGGCCCCAGTGATGGCCCCGAAGACCGAGGCCAGGGGCATGAGCTGGTCCGGCCCGATGTACAGCATCATACGTAGGCTCCTTGAGGAGTGAACAACTGGCTCGCGGCCGGACCCTCGGCCCGGGTCGGCTTTCCGTCACTGCCGCCCTGAGCGGCAAGTCCCATTCCACGCCCGCTCCCCGGGGGCGCCAGAGGGTGGGTGTGGCGTCCATGCAGCGGGGCCGGCCCGAACCCGGGCCGCCGGTCAGATCCGGATCTCCGGGCCGCGCCCGGGGCTCCAGCGGATGACCCGGAGCATCATCAGGCACACCCCGTAGGCCACGCCTCCCATAACTACTGCGAGGACAACACCTTGGGATGACACCATGGTCACGGCCAGCCCCATCCCCGCGGTGCCCAGCACAATCGGAACGAGGCGCTGGGCCGGCAGGACCGGCAGTCCATCTCCCCGGACGAACCAGAGCGCCGCGCCGGTACGCAGGACCTCCGTCAGCACCGTGGCCGACGCCGCCCCGAGGATCCCCCAGCGGGGGATCAGCAGGGCATTGAGCGCCAGGTTCACGCCCGCCACCACCGCCGTGAACCGGGCCAGCAGGGCCTGCTTCCCCGCCACGATCAGCGCAACCTGCGGGGCACTCCGAAGATAGGCGACCGGGATGGACAGCAGCAGGATCCCGAGCGCGAGCCCGGCAGGTTCATAGCCGGGGCCGAAAACCAGCCGGACCAGGTCCCCGGCCACCAGGTAGCCCCCCACCGCCAGCGGGATCCCCAGCGCGCAGAGCTGGGCCATGGCGGTGTGGTAGAGTGGCAGCTGCCCCGGGGTGCCGGCCACCCGCGTCATGGTGGGCAGCAGGCTCTGGCTGTACGCCACCCCGAGGTTGAGCAGGAAGCTCACCAGTGTGTACGCCGCGGCGTAGTAACCCACCTCCGCGCTGGTGTGGAGCGCGCGCAGGAAGAGCAGGTCGGAGTTGTAGATCAGGAGGCCGAGGAGGGCGTGCGCCGTCAGGTGCCAGGAGCGCGCCAGGAACGGCCCGAACACCGCCGGCCGCCAGGCGGGCCGCACCAGCAGCCCCTGCTGCCGCAGCCGCACCGCCAGGAACAGCGCGGCCAGCAGGTCGCCGGTGAGCTGGGCCAGGGGCACGCGGGCCACGTCGCCCAGGTCGTGGACCAGCAGCAGTACCAGCGCCACCATCACCGCCTCGCCGGCGATGCGCGACACCGCCGCCGGCGCTCCCCGCTCGAGCCCCAGGAACACCCAGCGGGTGTTGAGCGCCAGCGGGAAGAGCGTCAGGGCGTACACCGTGAGCACCGTGGCGTCCGGGTCGTCCCAGAGCAGGTGGCCCACGCCGATGAGCACCAGCGCCGTCAGTCCCGCCACCAGCAGGCGCCCGGCCACGATGGCCGGCACCAGCGCCCCGAGGTCCTCGGGACGATGGGCCACGTCGCGGGCGCCGAGCACGTCGACGCCGGCATCGGCGATGAACTGGCAGTAGAGGAGGATGGCGGTCGCGGTGCCGATGATCCCGAAACCGCTGGCGCCGAGGGTGCGGGCGAGGTAGATGGTGGCACCGAAGGCGACCACGCGGGCCACCGCATCACCGAGGCCGAGCGCCAGGAAGTTGCGCGCGACGCTCCGGTCAGGCGCTTCGATAGATCACCCACCCGCAGTAGAGCGCCCAGAGCACCACGGTCGCAAGCAGCGAGCGGTCCCCGAGGAGGGCGTCGGTGGGGCTGCCCTTGTCGTGCCGGTGGACCAGGTAGAGGTAGCGGAACACCCCGTACAGCACGAACACCGCGCTGTAGGTGAGCCGGTACGACCCGATCTCCGCCAGCTTCTCCGGCGACAGGGTGTACATCACGTACGCCACCAGCGTGACCGCCAGCAGCACCACCGACATCTGGTCGAGGAACTGCGGGTTGTATTCCGCCAGCACGCCCCGGTGCCCCGCCGAGGCGCTGCCCAGCTCCACCAGCTCGTGCCGCCGCTTGGCGAAGCCCAGGTAGAGCGCCAGCAGCCCGCCGCAGAGCAGCAGCCAGATCGACGGCACCACCCCGATGGCCGACGAGCCCGCCAGCAGCCGCAGCACGAAGAACGCCGCGATGCAGAACACGTCGAGGATGACCACCTGCTTCAGGCGGAAGGTGTACAGCAGGTTGAGCCCGGCATAGCCGAGCAGCAGCGCCCCCACGCCCGACCCGATGTTGAAGGCCAGCAGCAGCGCCCGGCCGCCAGCGCCAGCGCCACCGGGATGGCGGCCGCCACGGCGATCCGGCCCGCGGCGATGGGCCGCTTCCGCTTGGTGGGGTGGGCGCGGTCGCGGTCGCGGTCCACGGCGTCGTTGAAGACGTAGACCGCGCTGGCCAGCGCGCTGAACGCCAGGAAGGTGGCCGCCGCGCGGAGTTCCGCGCCCTCCTGGCCCAGGCGCCCCGAGAAGAGCAGCGGCGCCAGCACGAAGGCGTTCTTGACCCACTGCTGCGGCCGGAGCAGCCGCACCCAGTCCCCCAGCGTGGCGTGCGCCGGGACGGGGGCCGCTGCCGCGGGGGCGGTGAGCGGCTCCTTGCTCGGGGTGCTCGTCATGGGGGACCTGGGTCGTGGAGGGCGGCCGGGCGGCCGGGCCCGCTCAGGCGGCTCGGCCGCCGGCGAACAGGTTGTAGGCGGAGCCGATCAGCCGGCCCAGCGCGTAGCCCAGCACGAAGGCGTAGATGAACCCGATGATGCTGCCGACGAACGTCACCGAGTAGCCGGGGAAGAACACCCCGAGCAGGCTCAGGTGCGCGCCCACGTTCTCCCCGCCCTTCAGCAGCAGGAGGTTGGTGGCGATGAAGAGCCCGAGGCCGCACAAGAGCCCCGCGGCGATCCCCCACGCGCGCCCGTTCAGCTGCAGGATCGCGGTCTTGGCAACCTGGCCGGTCTGGTCCATGGTCGGCGTCCTAGATGTGGTCGAGGAAGTCGCGGGTCTGCGTCAGCTCCGCCTTGACGCGGAGGACGAAGACCGTGATGGCGATGGCGAGGTTGCGGCAGAACGCCACGAACCACCCGCCGATGAACCCTACGAACGCCCCCCACGCGAAGCCCACCAGCGCCCCAGCCGGCGTCACGCGGTAGCCGCGGAAGTACTGGGCGAGGAGCCACATGCCCTGGCCGTCGCCGGGCTGGGCACGGAGCAGGAAGACCAGCGTCGCCAGCGCCACCGACACGCCGAGCGCCAGCCCGCACGCCATCCCGAAGGCGCGCTTGTGGAGCGGCGCGAAGGCCAGCTCGAGGACCCCTTCGAGCTCGGCTTCGGGGATGCCGTCCACCGGCGGAGAAGCAGGAGTAGTTGACATAGGCCTCTCGCAGCGTCGGCACCCGTGGGTCGCGCTCGGCGTTCCAGTCGTTGAGGCCACCCACGTGGCCCGTCACCACGAAGAGCGTGGCGGGCAGGCCGTGCTCCCGGAGCAGCGGGGCCGCCACCGTGCCGAAGTTCTCGAAGGCGTCGTCGAAGGTGAGCGCCACCGCGTCGGCGTCCGCCGGCAGCCGCCACAGCTCCTCCAGCCCCACCACCCGCACCGCCCCCGACGCCAGCCAGCGCACCTGCGCGGCGAACACCCCGGGATCCACCGAGATCGGGGAGCCCGAGGGGTCGAGGCTGTGGTAGGTGAGGATCGCCCGCATGCTCAGGCCCGCGCCGCCAGCCGCGCGCGCTGGTCCGCCACCACGTCGGCGATGATCTTGGCCAGCGGCGTCCGCGGCCGGAAGCCGATGGCCTTCTCGAGCTTCCGCACGTCCGGCACCCGCCGCTGCATGTCCTCGAACCCGATGGGATAGGCCTCGCTGTACGGGATGAGCCGGATCTCCGAGCTCGAGCCCGCCGCCTCCTTCACCAGCTCCGCCAGGCGCAGGATGCTCACCTCTTCGTCATTCCCCACGTTGAACACCTGCCCCACCGCCGCCGGCGTGGCGAGGAGGCGGAGGATGCTCTCCACCGCGTCCTGCACGTGGCCGAAGCAGCGCGACTGGGTGCCGGTGCCGTACACCGTGATCGGCTCGCCGGCCAGCGCCTGCGCCGCGAAGTTGGGGAGCACCATGCCGTAGCGCCCCGTCTGCCGCGGGCCCACCGTGTTGAAGAAGCGGCAGAGGATCACCGGCACCTGCTTCTCGCGCAGGTAGGCCAGCGCCAGCCACTCGTCCAGCGCCTTGCTGCAGGCGTAGGCCCAGCGGCTGTGGCTGGTGGGGCCGAGCTGGAGGTCGTCCTCCTCGCCGAAGGGGATGCGGGCGCTCTTGCCGTACACCTCGGAGGTGCTGGCCACGAGCGTCAGCTTCTGCTTCTTGGCCGCCGCCTCGAGCACGGTCTCGGTGCAGCCCACGTTGGTCTCGATGGTGTGGACCGGCCGCTCCACGATGAGCTTGACGCCCACCGCCGCCGCCAGGTGGACGGTCACGTCGCAGCGGTCCACGCACTCGGTGACGAGCGGGAGGTCGAGCGCGGTGCCGATCCGGTACTCGAAGCCGGGCCGCCCCACCAGGTGGTCGATGTTGTCCATCGTCCCCGTCGAGAGGTCGTCCAGGATGAGCACCTTGTCGCCCCGGGCGAGCAGCCGCTCGGCCAGGTGGGAACCGATGAACCCGGCGCCGCCGGTGATGAACACCTTCATGGGGAACTCTCCCGGTCCGTCCCGCTAGCCGCGCGCGGTGGCGCCCGCCGGAAGTGGCGGGTGGCCGCTCGCGCGGTCCGACTGGCCCAGCTTGCCCAGCACGCGCGCATCGCCCTTCGTGCGGGCCGAGCGCGCCACGATGTCCAGGAACTGCGGCACCACGGCGCTCTCGCTCCAGCGCTGCAGGAACGCCGCACTGCCCGCCTCCGCCAGGCGGTTCCGCCGGGCGGGATCGTCCTGCAGCCGCCGCATGGCGGCCACCAGCTCCTCGGTGGTGCTGAAGAGCTCGCCGCCCCCCGCCGTCTCCACGATCTCCGGGAACGGCCCGAGCCGCCGCGCGATCACCGGCGTCCCCTGCTTGAACGCCTCGATCAGGATGATGCCGAAGGTCTCGAAGCACACCGACGGCACGATCAGCGCGATGGCGTGCTCGTAGATCCGCCGCAGCTCCTCCGGCGCCACCCGCCCCAGGAACTTCACGTTGGGGAGCCCCGCCGCCAGCGCCTTGAGCGGCGCCGCATACTCGCCGTCGCCGGCGATGAGCAGGTCGGCGTCCGGGTACTGCCGGAACACCGGGATCACGTCGTCGAGGCCCTTGATCTTCTCCAGCCGCCCCACGAACAGGAAATACGGCCGCTCCTGCGGCCGCGCCCCGCCCACCCGGGCGCCCCCCGCCTCGGGATCGGGCAGGAAGTAGGGCAGCACTTCCATGTCCCGCGGAAAGCCGAACTCGGCGTGCTTCTTCCGGCTGAACTCGCTCATGGCAATGAAGGTGTCCACGTGCCGGAGCTCGCGCTCCAGGTACCCCGTGGCCCGCCACGCCTGCGGCGGCCGCTTGAAGCTCAGCTGGCAGCGGACGCAGTCGCGCGCGTCGCACAGCTCGCGGTCGTAGCGCCACAGCACGTGGCTCGGGCAGACCAGCCAGTGCTCGTGCGCCATGTACAGCTTGAGCGCGTGCCCGTACTTGAGCAGCCCGGGCCCGCCGATGAGCGACACGTTGTGGAAGGTGATCACGTCGAAGTCGTGCGCCTCGAGCAGCGCCGCGATCTTCCGCCCGTTCATCACCGGCCGCCCCGTCTGCTGCGTGAGCAGCGGGCTCAGCGTGCCCACTCCACTCCTCAGCTTCACCACCTCGAGGCCCGCCGGCTCCGCCGGGGCCGCCGGCGGCGGGCCCGGGTGCAGCGCGTGATAGGCATCGAGGTCGTGGATCACCGTCACCTGGTGCCCCGCCTTCACCAGCCCGCGCGCCAGCCGCTGGATGCCGATCCCGTCGCCGCCGAAGTTCTCCGGCGGGTAGAACGTGGTCAGGAACCCGAACTTGAGCCCGCTCACGCCGCCGCCTCGTGCAGCGCCGCCATGGCCGCCTCCGCGCCGCGGCGCCACGACAGCGCCCGCGCCCGCTCCAGCGCCACCCGCCCCATCCGCGCCCGGCCCAGGTCGTCGGTCAGGAGCTGGCGGATGGCCGCCGCAAGCGCCGCCTCGTCCCCCGGGGGCACGAAGATCCCGCCGCCCTCGAGCAGCTGCGGCAGCGGGCTCGCCGTGGTGGCCACCACCGGCGTGCCGCACGCCGCCGCCTCCACCGCCGGCAGCCCGAACCCCTCGCACGCCGAGGGCAGCAGCAGCGCCACCGCGCCGGCGTGCAGGTGCCGCAGCTCCGCGTCCGGCAGGAAGCCGGTCCAGTGCACCAGGGGCTCCGTGCCCGCGGCCGAGATGGCCTGGCGGATCTTGGCCTGGTCGCCGTGGAAGACGTCCTTGTCGATGGTGCCCACCAGCAGCAGGTGCGGCGGCTCGCTCATCTCCTGCGCGACGGCCGCATGCGCCCGGACAATGGCATCCACGTGCTTGTGCGGGTTGAAGCCGCCCACGTACGTGAACCACCGCGCCCCCGCCGGCACCCCGGCGCGCGCCGCCAGCGCCGCGATCGCCTTCTTGTCCTCGCTCGGCGCGTACGCCTCCGCCGGCGCCTCGCTGGTGACCCGGATCCGCCCCTTCTGGATGCCGAGCACCTCGGCGATCTCCCCGGCCGCAAAGTCCGACACCGTGAGCACCAGCCGCGCCTGCTTGAGCGCCAGCCCCACCTTGAGCCGCCAGAACAGGCGGGCCCGCGGGCTCGGCAGCGTCAGCTCGGGAAAGCGCTCGGCGATGGCGTCGTGCACGGTGACCACGGCCCGCTGCCCCGGGGGGAGCGGGAAATAGGTGTAGACCGACGGCGAGAAGAACACGTCCGGCCGCTCCCGCCACACCGCGCGGGTGAGCCGCAGCATGTCGAGCGGCGCCCGGTAGCCATCGGCCGCGGCGGCCGCGGTGGGCGCCACGCCCATCGGCACGATCACCGGGCGCACGTTGGGCCCCGCCAGGTCGAAGCCCTGCGCGGCCACCGGGTCGAGGAAGCAGATGAACTCATCGTCCGGGGCGAGCGCCGCCATCTCCGCCAGCAGCGAGCGGGTGAAGCGGCCGTAGCCGCGCCCGTTCGCCCAGCAGGTGGCGTCCACCCCGATGCGCATGGCCTACCGCCCCGCGGCGGCCACGGCCACGTTCTGCTTGTCGTCCAGCTTCTGCTCCTCGTGGTACTCGAAGTCGGTGTTCACCGCCCACACGTCGTGCGACGCGCCCTGCATGTTCTCCAGCGCGAACATCGCCGTCAGCATCGAGTGGTCGGCGTTGTTGTACTTGTGCATCCCGTTCCGCCCCACGGTGTGGAGGTTGGGGATGGCGTCGATGTGCTCGCGGATCACGTCCAGGTGGCCGCGGTACTCCGAGTCGTAGATGGGATAGGCCTTGGGCATCCGGATCACGGCGCCGTCCACCACCTCGACGTTCGGGTCGCAGAGGCCGAGCGACAGGAACTCCTTCTTGGCCAGCGCCACCAGGTCCGCGTCCTTCGCGTCCCAGAGGCCGTCGCCCTTGAAGCAGAAGTACTCGAGGCCGAGGCAGGTGTGGCCCGGCTCGGGCACCATGGCCTTGGACCAGTTGTTGAAGTTCTGGATGCGGCCCACCTTGACGCCCGGCGTGTGGATGTAGATCCAGTTGTCCGGGAACAGGTTCTCCGCCTTGAGCATCAGCGCCACCACCAGGAAGTCGCGGTACTTGAGCCCCTCGCCCGCCACCTTCACGGGCGCCGGCACCTGCGGGTCGAGCGCCCGCACCAGCGAGCGGATGGAGCTGGTGTTGATGGCGTGCTCGCAGGGGAAGCGCACCTCGCCCTCCGCCGTCTTCGCGCGCACCGCCACCACCTTGCCGTTCACCGTCTCCACCGCCGTGACGTAGTGCTTGAGCAGCACCTGGTTGCCCATGCCGCGGATCCGGTCCACGCAGGTCTCCCACATCTGGCCGGGGCCCAGGCGCGGATACTGGAACTCGTTGATGAGCGTCTTGATCTTCGTCGAGCGCTTGTTGATCGCCGCGGCCGAGAGGATGGCCTTGGCCAGCGACAGGCCCTGGATCCGCTGCGCCGCCCACTCCGCCCGGATCTCGGTGCAGGGGATGCCCCACACCTTCTCGGTGTAGGTCTTGAAGAAGATGTTGTAGAGCTTGGCCCCGAAGCGGTTGGTGACCCACTGCTCGAAGTTTTCCTCGACCGGGTTGGGCCACCAGTGCGACTTGAGGTAGCTCAGCACGATGGTGATGGCGTTCCAGAGCCCGAGGCCCCGCAAGGCATTCATGGCCTTGAGCGGGTAGTCGAAGAACTTGCCGTCGTAGTGGATGCGGCTGAGCCGCGGCACCGAGATGAAGTCCTCACCGAGGATCTCGTACCAGAGGTCCTCGACCGGCTTGATCTTGGTGAAGAAGCGGTGCCCGCCGATGTCGAAGCGGTAGCCCTTGTACTGCGCGGTGCGCGAGATGCCGCCGACGATGTCGTCGGCCTCGAGCACGGTCACCGCGTAGCCCTTCTTGGAGAGCAGGTACGCGGCCGTGAGCCCCGCGGGACCGCCGCCGATCACGACGGTGCGGTCACCCGGCTTGAGCTGGCTGACGGTGCGGGGAGCGGGTCCGGAAGTCGTCACGGCGTCCTCAGGGGAAGGGCTCGGGAGCACGGCATCAGGTCACCTTCGCAAGGGCATCACCCGGCCCGAACCAGTAGCCGATGATCTCGCCCACCCCCCACGAGCTCGTGAACAGCGCGAGCAGCGGGAGCGAGCGCACCAGCTCCGGCCGATGCCGGCCCTTGCCCCACAGCGTCCGCACCACGCGGACGAACAGCAGCGGCGGCAGCAGGAACGCCGCCCCGCCATACACCAGCTTCCTGGCTGCCCCCTGCCCCGCCACGCGCGCGCCGGCATAGGACCGGGCGTAGAGGTACCGCTGCGACAGGTACTCCCACACCGTGTAGTGCTTCTTGTGGCCCACCACGATCTCGGGGCGCTGGTGCAGCACCACGCCCTCGGCCTTGAAGGCGTCGTGCAGGTAGTTCTCCCACCGGCCCGCGCGCCACGCCGCGGCATGGCGGCTGAGGAGGCTGCGGCGGTAGATGGTGTTGTTGCCGGTGATGCCCGGGACCGGGCCCACCGCGAGCGGCGGGATCAGCTGGCTGTACTCGCACAGGAACGCGGCCCAGTCCACCAGCTTCTCGGTGGCCGCGTTCTCCACCGCCCCGCCCACCACGTCCTCGCCCAGCGCCAGCCGCGCCAGCATCGCTCTGGCCCAGCCCGGGGGCACCAGGACGTGATCCTCGATCACCGCCACCGCCTCCCCCGTCGCGGCCTCGAAGGCCTGCGCGCGGAGCTCCGGGATGGTGGTGCTGAGCGGCGCGGAGAGCACCCGCACCCAGGGGAAGCGGTCCCGGACCCGGTTGGTGACCGCGGCGCCCAGGCGGTCGGCCACCAGCACCTCGAGGGTGACCTCCGCCCGCTGGCGCTCCAGGGCGGCCAGGCACCCCTCCAGATCCCCCCAGCCGTTCACCGAGGGGACAACCACCGACAACTCGACGACGCCGCGCGACTCAGGCGTGGCCATTGGGACGCTCCACCGCAAGGGACGTGAGGTACGCCTGCCAGCTCTCCGCCCCCGGCGCGCTGAGCTGGGTGCGCAGCACCCCGGCCCGCAAGGCAAGCAGGTCCGGCCACGGTTCGTCCAGCGCCTCGGCTTCATCCACGAACACCACCACGTGGGCCGGCAACTGCCGGATGGCCAGGCTCCGGATGTCCGCCTGGTTCAGGCCGAGGGCTCCCTCCAGCACCTCCACCCCGGGGGGCAGTGGCTCG
>JBGAOL010000054.1:0-14514 GCA_044221825.1 Gemmatimonadales bacterium | reverse complement strand
CCCTCGCGCATCATGAGCGCGGGGAGGAAGCGGAAGAAGTCACCATAGGCGGGGGTGGCGAGGAGGGCGTCACGCCGCGCAGCGCCGACGCCCGAGCCCAGGTCGCGGAACTGGCCCTTGCTCACCGGCCGCGCCAGCCAGTGGAACAGCCGGCGATGCAGCCGGGCCGTGCCCGTCTCCCGCTCCGGGGTCCGCGCCGCGAAGGCCGCGTCCACCCCGTCATCGAGCCGGGTGAGCAGCGCCGCGAGTCCCGTCGCCTCGATCCGGCGGTACGGCAACAGCAGGAGCAGTCGCTCGTGGGTGGCATGCGTGGCACCGGCCCGTGTCAGGCGGGCCAACCCGGCCGGCTGCGCCAGCCGGAGGATGCGGATGGGCGCCCCTGCCGCCTTGAGGGGCTCGAGCGGTGCCGCGGCGCGCGCACCGTCAGGCGGGAACACGAAGAGGAACTCCACCGGCTCCCCGCGCCCCGCGAGCGCCGGCGCATACTCCTGGTACACCCGGTCCAGCGATTCCTGCCGCCCATGCACCGGCACGATGACGGAGAGCCCGGCCATCAGCGCACCTCCTGCACCAGCGCGGCCACCGGAGCCACGCGTCGACCATACCGCCGCACGGCGGCCTCGGCCACGAGGCCCAGCATCAGCAGGTAGCCCGCCGTGGCAAACCACACCAGCGCCACGCTCGGGAACACCAGCGCCGTGGCCTTCACGGGCGTGAAGTAGGCCATCGCGATCGCCGAGGCTGCCACGGAGAGGATCCCGAGCAGGAACGCCACCAGCGCCACCCCGGCGAACAGGTGCAGCGGCCGGTCGCGGAACGAGCGGATCATGATGATCACCAGCAGGTCGGCCAGCACCTTGGCGATGCGGGAGAGCCCGTACTTGCTCTGCCCGAAGCGGCGCGCGTGGTGGCGCACCGGCATCTCCGTGATGCGGGCACCCGCGGTTGCGGCCGCCACGGCCGGGATGAAGCGATGCATGTCGGAGTAGAGGTGGAGCTGGTCCACCACCGGGCGCCGGAACGCCTTGAGGGAGCAGCCGTTGTCGCGGATGGGCACCCCGGTGGCCTGGCGGATGAGCCAGTTGGCGATCATCGACGGCAGCCGGCGCTTCAGGAACACGTCCTGCCGCCGTTCCCGGTAGCCGGCCACCAGGTCGTAACCCTCGTCCAGCCGGGCCAGCACGGCGGGGATGTCGCGCGGGTCGTTCTGGAGGTCGCCGTCCATGGTCACCACCACGTCGCCGCGGGCGGCATCGAAGCCGGCCTGCATGGCCGGGGTCTGACCGTAGTTCCGGGCCAGTCGCACCAGCCGCACCCGCGGGTCCGCGGCGACCAGCGCCTGGATCCTCTCCACCGTCCGGTCACGGCTGCCATCGTCCACCAGGATCAGTTCCCAGGCGTACGCGTCCCCCAGCGCCGAGCGGACCGCCTCCACCAGCGGACCGGCCGAGTCCTCCTCGTTGTACATCGGCACCACGACGGAGAGCGCCGGAGCGGCCATCAGCAGCGACCTGGTGGGGGTACGGCAGGTCCGCCCGGGACGGGCGGCGAGCCGAGCCAAATGTAAGCCGCCGCTCCCGGGGGTGAAGCGGCGGTCGGACCGGGGGATCGCTACCTTAAGGAAGCGCGGGTCCGGCCCCGTCGGCCGCTGGACTGGGCCGGGTGGCCCGACCCCTCCCCCTTGGCGGGAATCGGGCGAAGGGGCATATTCCGATCAACTTTATCCCCTTTTGACATGACCATTACCGATACCGCCCTCTCCGCCCGCCTCCGCCAGGAAACCAAGGCCGCCCATACCCGCGCCGAGCGGAGCGGCATCATGCGCGCCTTCCTGACGGGGCAGCTGCCGGCGGAGTCGTACATCGCCCTGCTGGCCAACCTGCACGCAGTGTACTCGGCGCTCGAGACCGGCCTGACCGCGCACGCGGCGCACCCGCACGTGGCGCCGCTCTACGACCCGGCCCTCCACCGCGTGGCGGCCCTCGAGGCGGACCTGACCCTGCTGGCCGGTGCCGACTGGGCCACCCGCTACCGCCCCACGGCCGCAGCGGAGGCCTACGCGGCCCGCATCACCGAGCTGGCGCGCACCGCCCCCCTCGGCCTCGTGGCCCACGCCTACACCCGCTACCTGGGCGACCTCTCCGGCGGCCAGATCCTCAAGCGGATGGTGGCGCCGATCCTCAAGCGGACCGACGGCGCCGGGACGGCCTTCTACGATTTCCCTGGGATTCCCGATCCGGACGGGTTCAAGCAGCGCTGGAGGGCGGCGCTGGACGCGCTGCCGCTGTCGGCGGGGGAGGCGGACTTCGTGGTGGCGGAGGCGCTCGGCGCGTTCGACGCGAACGGCGCGGTGTTCGAGGCGCTGGCCTAACTCGGCCGGTTGAGGCGGGCCACGGTGTAGCTCTCGAGCTGCAGGGCCAGAGCCGCGGCGCGGCGGGTGAGCGCCTCGACGCTGGCCAGCGTGGCCGGGAGCGGCAGGACGTGGTTCCGCTCGGCCAGCTCGGAGACGGCGCGGCGGGCGGTGGCGTGGATGGCCTCGAGCATGGTGCCGAAGGTGTGCGCGGTCTGGGCGTCGCTCGCCTCGAGCCGGGAGAGCCGGCTGGCCTCGGTCATCACCTCGTGGACCCGCTGGCGCAGCGCCTCGGACTCGTGCTTGGCCCGGAGGTCGGTGGCAAAGAGCACGTACCCCAGGTCCGACCCGGCCTCCCCCGGCACCGGCTCGGCGCGGATGGCCAGCGGGATCACCTCGCCACGGGCGCGGAGCCGGAGCTCCCCTTGCCACAGCCGCCGCTCCACCCGGAGCGCGCCCAGCATGGCCCCCACCTGCGCCTCATCCTCGAACAGCTGCTGCAGGTCCTCGGCCGAGGCCAGGTTGTGCACCTCGGGGGCCAGCAGCGACTGGAAGGCGCGGTTGGCCACCAGCACCTTCCCCAAGCGGGATCAGCTCGCCGCGGGCGCGGAGCCGGAGCTCCCCCTGCCACAGCCGCCGTTCCACCCGGAGCGCGCCCAGCATGGCCCCCACCTGCGCCTCATCATCGAACAGCTGCTGCAGATCCTCGGCCGAGGCGAGGTTGTGCACCTCGGGAGCCAGCAGCGACTGGAAGGCGCGGTTGGCCACCAGCACCTTTCCCACGCTGTTCATCACCAGCGTCGGCTCCGTGGCCGACTGCACCGAGTGCACCACGCGCTGGTACTGGTCGTGGGCGATGAGCACGCGCACCGCCTGCACCTGCTGCACCATGTCCACCAGCGAACGCCGGATGGCGCGCGCCGTGCTCATCTCGGCTTCCGACCAGTGCTTGGAGGTGGCGCGGGTAACCTCGGTCCACACCGCAAACGACCGCCGCGGCGAGAGCTTGTTGGGATCGTCGGGGTCCACGGGCTTTCGCGGGTCGCCGGCCCAGCGCACCGCCTGGCGCTGCTCGGCACGGAACCAGAGCAGGTAGTCGTGCCCCTGGCCGGAGAGCGGGATGGCGAGCACGCCCGACGCGACCGCGGTCAGGTGCTCGAACTCCGGCGCCAGCCGCGACAGGCCGTGCGTGGCGAACACCGGCGCGGTGGGATACACCGCCGTCACCCACGCCGCGATCCGGCGGATATCCTCGGACGAGGGGACCTCGCCGGCGGTCACCAGCTGGTCCTCGTGGAGCAGCGCCGCGCCGTTGGCGCCGAGCGCGGAGAGCAGCTGGCGCGGGGAGCTGAAGAAGCCGGTGCGCCACTCGCCGGTGGTGGCCAGCGCCTCCACCACCTGCTGCTCCAGGCGCTTGACCACGAGGTCGGCCTGGGCCAGGTCCAGGCTCTCGAGCGCGGCCAGCCGCGTGGCCACCATCTCCGCCAGGATGTTGCAGGCGGTGCGGACCTCGAAGGGGATCCGCCGGGTGGAGTAGTGGTGGCACGCCATGAGTCCCCACAGCCGCTCGCCCCGGGTGAGGGAGGCCACGAGGGTGGCCCGCACGCCCATGTTGGAGAGGTACTGCAGGTGCAGCGGGGACATGCTGCGAAGCCCGATCATCGACATGTCCACGTCGCCGCCCGTCATGGGCGAGAGGCGCGGGAAGAGCGGTGCCGGCTCGTACCCCACGTCCACGAGGACGCGGATGCGGTTCTTGAGGTAGAGCTCGCGCGCCTGCTGCGGGATGTCGCTCTCGGGATAGTGGAGCCCCAGGAACGGCTCCAGCTGTTCCTCCCGGGCCTCACCCACGATCTCGCCGTGGCCGTCGGGGTCGAAGCGATAGACCATCACGCGGTCGTAGCCGGAGAGCTCCTTCATGACGCGCGCGGCTTCCTCGTAGAGCGCCGTGGCGGAGCTGGCGGCGCCGAGGCTCGCGATGCCGGCGGAGAGGATCCGCGCCACCCGCTCCGCCACCGCCTCCGGAGTCCCCACCTCCTCGACCGGGACCACCGGCTCCAGCTCCACCGCGTAGCCCTCGTGGCGCAGGCGGTGCACCAGCACCTCATACTGCCGCACCTGGTTGCCGTCCTGGATGGTCACGGCGGAGGGCAGGCTGGTAGCCTCCGCGCCCTCCTCCTGCAGCCGGCGGATGAGGCGGCCGAGCGCGGGATCCAGGGTGTCGATGTGCTTGCCGAGCGGGGACGCCCCCCAGCTGCCGAGGATGGCCTCGGCATTGAGCGTGGCCTGCAGCACGTGGAGCCGGCTGGGATGCAGGATCAGCAGGGCGCCATGCGGCTGCACCGATCCCGGGAGCTGGATCAGCTCCCGGGCGCAGTTGGTCAGGTCAGCAGCACCGAAGGGGGGATTGGTGACGGGGTCCGTCATGATGACGAGGATGCCCCGTAAATCGGCCCGCGTCAAGGGTCTGCGGGCACAAGGTTGGACTATGAAGGGGCCTTCTAGTGACTCATTGTCAACCAGTCACGCGGGGTCAGCATGGCCTGCAGCGCCGCCTCAGGACTACCTGACGGGAATTCCGGGGCGTACTCCCAGCGGGCCTCGGGCGGCAGGCTCATCAGGACGCTCTCCGCGCGGGCGCCGCTCTGGATCCCGAAGTGGGTGCCGCGGTCGTGCAGCAGGTTGAACTCAGCATAGCGACTGCGGCGAAAGGCCTGGAAGCGGCGCTCGCGCTCGCCCCAGGGCAGGTCGCGGCGGCGGGCCACGATGGGGCCGTACGCCAACGGGAAGCTCATGCCGATGTCGTGCACGAAGGCGTGGAGCTGCTCGAAGCCGAGCCCGTGGTCCCCGCCCGGCCGCAGGTGGTCGAAGAACACGCCGCCCACGCCGCGGGCCTCGCCGTCGCGGTGGTGGTTGCGGAAGTACTCGTCGCACCAGGTCTTGTAGCGCGGGTAGAGCGCCGGTCCGTGGCGCTCGCAGAGCGTGGCGAGTGCCTGATGAAAGTGCGCGGCGTCCTCGGGGAAGGGCCAGGTGGGTGTCAGGTCGGTGCCCCCGCCAAACCAGGCATCGAACACCGTGCCGTCCGCGCCCGTCAGCTCAAAGTAGCGGACGTTCAGGTGCACCGTGGGCACCATGGGGCTCCGCGGGTGCGCCACCACGCTCACCCCGGTGGCAAAGAACGTGGCGCCCTCGAGCGCCCCGCCCTGCAGCGCCAGCCGCCCGGCCATGCTGGCCTCGAGCGGTCCGGCCACGGCGGAACGGTTCACCCCCGCCTTCTCGAACACCCCCCCGTCCGTGAGCACGCGCGAATGCCCGCCGCCCCCACCGGGCCGCTCCCAGCGGTCCTCGCGGAAGGTCCCCCGCCCATCAGCAGAGGCGAAGAAGTCGGTGACGGCGTCGTGGACGCCGGCGATCCAGCGCGTGGCCTCGGCCGCGAAGCTCGGGGCGAGCCCCATCACGCGGTCCACTCCTTGACCGCGTCGATGAAGGCGCGCGCACCGGCCACCGGGGTATCCGGCAGGATGCCGTGACCGAGGTTGGCGATGTGCGGGCCGCCCTGGAAGGCGCGGATCATCTCGTGGGTGCGGGTGCGGATCTGGGCCGGGGGACCGTAGAGCCAGGTGGGATCCAGGTTCCCCTGCAGGGCCTGCTGCCCGCCCACCGCCTGGCGCGCGTCGCGTGCACGCGTGTGCCAGTCCACCCCGATCACGTCGGCGCCGGTGGCGGCCTTGATCTCGGGGAGCGCCCAGCCCGCGCCCGGGGCAAAGACGATCACCGGCACCCCCGACGCCTGCGCCACCCGGGCGGCATGCGCGAGCGGCGGCAGCGCAAAGCGGAGGTAATCCTCCGGCGCCAGCGCCCCGGCCCACGAGTCGAAGAGCTGCACGGCCTGCGCACCGGCTTCCACCTGTGCCACGAGGTAGCGTCCCACCGCCTCACCGAGGAGGTCCAGCAGGCGCTGGGCGCGCGCCGGCTCCTCGGCCATCAGGCGCTTGGCCACGCTGAAGTTCTTGGTGCCCTGCCCCTCGATCATGTAGGCGGCCAGCGTCCACGGCGCACCGGCGAAGCCGAGGAGCGGCACGCGGCCGTCGAGCTCGGCGCGGGTCTGCCGGATGGCGGCGAGGACGTACTCGAGCTTGCCGTCGGCCAGCGGATCCTGCAGCGCGGCGAGTTCGGCCTCGGTGCGGACCACCTTGCCGAAGCGGGGCCCCACGCCCTCGTCCACGGTGAGCGGGAGGCCCATGGCCTCGGGGATCACCAGGATGTCGCTGAAGATGATGGCCGCGTCCACGCCGAGGAGGTCCACCGGCTGCAGCGTCACCTCGGTGGCGAGGTCGGGGGTGCGGCACATGGTGAGGAAGTCGGCCTTGGCGCGCACCGCGCGGTACTCGGGCAGGTAGCGGCCCGCCTGACGCATCATCCAGACGGGCGGGCGGGGCGTGGTCTCACCCTGGCAGGCCCGCAGGAAGAGGGCGGTCTCGATGGCAGCGGCAGTCATGTGAGGCTCGGCTGGAGAGAGTGGATCGCACTGAAGACGGCCCCGACCGACGGGTCGGCCGCGATGCGGGCCGGGGGCCAGCCCGCGCGCTCGGCGGCGTCGGCGGTGGTGGCGCCGATGGTGATGAGCGCCGGCCGGAGTGCCGTCGACGCGACCCGGGCCAGGAGCTCCACCACGCGGGGACTCGTCACCACCACGACGTCGCCATCGGTGAGGGCCTGGGCGGCCGCGGCGTCGTCCACGAGCACCGCGCGGTACACCACCACCGGGTCCACCCGCCGCCCCGCGGCGCGGAGCCGCACCACCAGCTCCTCGCGATGGTTCTCGCCGCACGGGAACAGGATGGGGCTGCCCACCCGCGCCGCGAGCATCGCCTCGGCGAGCTGGACGGCCAGGCTGCCGGGCACCGCGCTCGAAGGCGCGGTGCGGAGGTCGGGGAGCACGGCGCCGAGGCGGGCGGCACTGGCGAGGCCGGTCCACACCGGCGGCAGCGACGCCGGGTCGATCTNGAGAGTGGATCGCACTGAAGACGGCCCCGACCGACGGGTCGGCCGCGATGCGGGCCGGGGGCCAGCCCGCACGCTCGGCGGCGTCGGCGGTGGTGGCGCCGATGGTGATGAGCGCGGGCCGAAGCGCCGTCGGCGCCACCCGGGCCAGCAGCTCCACGGCGCGGGGGCTCGTCACCACCACCACGTCGCCGTCGGTGAGGGCCTGGGCGGCCGCGGCACCGTCCACGAGCACCGCGCGGTAGACCACCACCGGGTCCACCCGCCGGCCTGCGGCGCGGAGCCGCACCACCAGCTCCTCGCGATGGTTCTCGCCGCACGGGAACAGGATGGGGCTGCCCACCCGCGCCCCGAGCATGGCCTCGGCGAGTTGCACGGCCAGGCTGCCGGGCACCGCGCTCGCGGGCGCGGGGCGGACGTCGGGGAGCACGGCGCCGAGGCGGGCGGCACTCGCGAGGCCGGTCCACACGGGCGGCAGCGACGCCGGGTCGATCCCCAGCTCGCCCACCCGGGCGAGCAGGGCATCCGCCGCCCGTGGCGAGGTGATGGCGATGGCCGCGAGCCGCGCCCGCTGGCCGAGCGCCAGGTCCAGCGCGTCCCACGAGGCGGGCGGGCCGAAGGTGAGGAGGGGATGCTCCCGCACCTCACATCCCGCCCGGTGCAGGAGGGGCGCGAGGCCGTCCAGCGTGCCCCGCGCCCCCGTCAGCACCACGCGCGGTGCGCGGCCCATCAGCCGCCCTTGGCGCTCGGTGAGCGCAGCGCCTCGAGGATCTGCGCGGCGCCCTCGGCCACGAGGCGGGCCGCGAGGCGCTGGCCCAGCTCGGTGGCGTGGGTCAGGTCGCCCACCGGCTCGGCGAGCTGGCCCTCGACACACTGGGTGCCGTCCACCGAGACGACGCGCGCCCGCAGGCGCAGCACGCCCGGGCTCCGCCGCCACACCGAGGAGGCCGGCTGCACCAGCTCGGCCAGCGCGGCCACGGGGACCTCGCAGCCGCCGTCGAGCGCCCGCAGCAGGGCGCGTTCGGCGGTGACGCAGGCGGCCGTGACGGGATCGTGCATGGCGCGCTCCGCGGGCTGCGCCGCCGCGACGTGGCCGGTGCGCGCGGTGACCGCCATGGCGGCCTGGCCGGGCGCGGGCAGCATGACGCCGTAGGGCATCCGGTCGCAGATCCGCGCCTCGAGCCCGAGGCGCACCAGGCCCGCCACGGCGAGCAGCGTGGCCGCCACGTCGGGCTCGCGCTCCAGCTTCTTGAGGCGGGTATCCACGTTGCCGCGGGTCTCCACCACCTCGAGGTCGGGCCGGGCGCGCAGGAGCTGGGCGCGCCGGCGCAGGCTGCTCGTGGCCACCTTGGCGCCGCGGGGCAGCGTCTCGAAGCCGCCGCCGGTCCGGGTGATGAGCGCATCGCGCGGGTCGGCCCGCTCGCCGATGGCCACCACCTCGATGCCGGCGGGGAGGATCGTGGGCAGGTCCTTGAGCGAGTGCACCGCGAGGTCAATGCGGCCCTCGAGCATGGCCTCGTCGATCTGGCGGGTGAACATCGCCGGGTCATTGATCTGCTGGAACGGCAGGTCGGTGACCACGTCGCCGGTGGTCTTGATGATCACCACCTCGGTGGCCACGCCGGTGCGCGCCAGGGCGTCGCACACCTGCGTGGTCTGCCAGAGCGCCAGCGGGCTGCCGCGGGTGCCAACCCGGAGGGGAGCGGGCGTCGTCATGTCAGTCGGCCTCCATGGGCACCGAGGTGCCGAAGAGCGTGCGGAGGGTGGCCGAGACGGAGTCCACCGACTCCCCGCGCTCGGTCTTGCTGCGGAGCACCACCATGGGCCGGGCCATCAGCTTGGCGACGATGCGTTCCGCCGCCCGGTCGAGGTCCGCACCCTGCTGCGCGCCGGCAAAGGCCAGCTCGCGGCGGCACACCTCGTCCAGCGCCAGGCGGAGCGGCAGCAATGCGTCGCGCGCGGCCGCGGCCTTGCACCAGGCCTCGAAGCCGGCCAGCTCGTCGGCCACGATGAACTCGGCGCGGGGCACGGCGGCCTTCCGGAGGGCGGCGGCTTGCGCCAGCGGCGGCTGCAGCGCGTCGAGGTCGAGCAGCGTCACCCCGGCGAGCCCCGCCACCTCGGGCTCGATGTTGCGCGGGATGGAGAGGTCAATGAAGAGGAGCGGCCGCCCATCGGTCCCCGCGCTCTCGCGGGTGAAGCGGAGCGAGCTGGCGCGCACCGGCGGCTGCTCGGCGCTGGTGGCCACGATCGCGATGTCGGCCCGGGCCAGCTCGCGGTGCAGCCGGTCGAACGGCGCCGCGCGGCCCCAGATGTCCTTGGCCAGCGCCTCCGCCTTGTCGGGCGAGCGGTTGATGAGCACGATGTCGGCGGCGCCGAGCTTGACCAGCTGCCGCGCGGCGCGCTCGCCGGTCTTGCCGCAGCCCACCACCACGCAGCGCCGCTTGACCAGCGGGCCCATCTGCCGGGCCGCGAGGGCGGCGGCCTCCGCGCCCACCGAGTGCCGGCCGCCGATGAGCCCGGTCTCGTGCTGCACCCGCTTGGCCGCGTGCAACGCTACGGCGAAGAGCCGGTGGAGCCCCGTGCCCACCACGCCGGCCTTGCGGGCCTGCAGGTAGGCCCGGCGCACCTGGCCCAGGATCTGGTTGTCGCCGAGCACCTGCGACTCGAGCCCCGCCGCCACCCGCACCAGGTGCGAGGCCGCCTCCATCCCCGCCCGCCGGGTGACGAGGCCCGCGAGTTCCTTCGCGCGCTCCCGGTCGCCCTCGGCCCAGCGGTCGATGAGGTCGAGCATGGCCGCCTCACACTCCTCGTCGGAGGTGGCGGCGGTCCAGGCGTAGAGCTCCAGCCGGTTGCAGGTGGAGAGCAGCGCCACCTCGTGGACCAGTTCCGTGCGCGGCAGCGCATAGAGCTGGTCCACCCGCGCATCCGCGAGGTGGAAGCGCTCGCGGATGGTGACGCTCGCGTGATGGAAGTCCAGCGAAACGGAGATCAGCATAACTCAGGAGGCTGAGTGACGGTCCCGGAGCGCCGCCGCAGGCACGCCGCCGATGCGGCGCGCGGCAGCCGCGAGCGCCCACGCGCTCTCCGGCCGCACCCACGGGGCCCCCATCAGCGCCCGCTCCGCGCGCTCCACCAGCCGCGCGCGGCGCAGCGCCGCCTGCTCGAGCGCGAGGAGCCGGAGGCCCCCCACGCTGTCTTCCTCGATGTCCTGGTCGTCGTCGCGGAGCTGGTAGGCCCAGCCGAGGGCCGCGCCGTAGCGGTGCAGCGCCACGAGGCACGCCTCGGGGGCCCCCGCCAGCACCCCACCCGCCTCGGCGGCCAGCGCTGCGAGCGCGGTGGTCTTCTCGCGATAGAGCCGCCGGGCCGCGCCCGTCAGCTTCTCGCCCTCGCGGACCCGGAGGTCCATCACCTGCCCGCCCGACATCCCCGCCAGGCCCACCGCCTTGCCCCACGCCCGCGACAGCGTCGCCGCGCCGGCCGGCGCCCGGCCGATCAGGTCGGCCGCGCGCCCGAGCAGGCCGACCGCCAGGAGGATGGCCCCGGCGGTGCCCACCTGCTGGTGCGTGGCCGGGCGGCCGCGGCGGAGCCGGGCGTCGTCCATGCAGGGCAGGTCGTCGAGCACCAGGGAGGCGGTGTGGGTGAGTTCCAGCGCGGCCCCCACGTCCACCGCCTGCGCGGCCGTCCCGCCGCAGGCATCGGTGGCGCAGAGCAGCACCAGCGGCCGCCAGCGATGCGCCTGGCCGCCGCCCACGTCGAGCGCGTCCGCGAGCGCCGCCTCGTGCTCCGGCGCGAGCGGCAGGAGGTCCTTGCAGGCCCGCGCCACCGCCGACTCGATCATCGGGAGGTGCGCGGCGGTGAACGCCTTGAGGGCGGCGTCCTGCGTCCCGTGGAGCCCACGGGTGGGAATGACCATGGTCATGGCACCGGTACCAGCCCGCTCAGGTGACCCAGGTTCTTCGCGAAGATCCTGAGGTGGGCGAGGGGTTTCGCCCGCACCAGCCGCTTGTAGAGGTACCCCTCGAACGTCAGGCGCTGCACGTCCTTGTCGGCGCAGATCGCCACGAAGCGCTCCCGCCGGCTGTCCGAGGTGTACCAGCACCGCTGCATGATGCCGAGCACGCGGAAGACGCTGCCGTGCGCCGCGAGGAAGCGCTTGCGCGCCTGCCCCAGCGCGCGCGCGTCGTCGCGCGTGAGCGCCAGGTCCACCGCGTCGGCGGCCAGCCGCCCGCCCGTCATCGCGTAGAAGATCCCTTCCCCGCTGGCCGGCGCCACGACGCCCGCGGCGTCGCCCGCCAGCACCACGTCGCGCCCGTTGTCCCACCGCGGCAGCGGATGCAGCGGGATCGGCGCGCCCTCCTGCCGGAGCGTGGTGGCGCCCGCGAGCCCGCTCTGCTCACGCAGCCGCGCCGTCGCCCCGCGGAGGTCGAAGCCCTGGATCATGCTCCCCGTGCCCACGCTGGTGGTGGCGCCGTGGGGGAACACCCAGCCGTAGAAGTCGGGGGACACCCGGCTGTCGTAGTACACGTCGCAGCGGCCCGGCGCGAAGCCCGGCGCCAGCGCCGCCGGCGACTTGATGATCTCGTGATAGGCAAACACGTACCGCGCCTGGTCGGCCCCCGGCACCGCCGCGCGGGCCACCGCCGAGAGCGCCCCGTCGGCGCCCACCACCATGCGGGCCCGCACCATGGCCGGCGCCCCCGCGCGCGACTTGCCCTCGGTGTAGTGCACCACCGCCGTGCCGTCGCGGTCCCGCCCCAGCCGCACGAAGGTGCCCACCCGCCGCTCCGCCCCCGCGTCCGCGGCGCGCACCCGCAGCCACTCGTCGAACACGTCGCGGTCCACCATCCCCACGAAGCCGGACTCGATCGGGATGTCCACGGCGCGGCTCCGCGGCGAGATCATTCGCGCGCAGTCCACCGTGTTCACCAGCAGGCTCTCCGGCACCTCGAAGTCCCGGAGCAGCTGCGGGGGCACCGCACCGCCGCACGGCTTGATGCGGCCCGCGCGGTCGAGCAGCAGCACCCGCCAGCCCATCCGGGCCAGGTCCCAGGCGGCCGTGCTGCCGGCCGGCCCGCCGCCCACCACCACCACGTCGAACTGTTCCAGGCTCATGGGGTCCCCTCCACCAGGCCGTACCGCGCCGCGAGGCGCCACGCATGCGCCGGGATCATCCGCTTCATCCGGTGGGGCCGCTGGCGCCGGAGCGTCAGGATCCCCTCCAGCACCTTCATCTCCACCCGCGCCCGCGCAAACTCGAGCCCCCGCGGCCCGAGGCGCGGCATCGCCCAGGCGAGCAGCGGGCGCAGGAACTTCGGCGCCCGCCGCAGCGGCAGCCCGTCGCCCGCCCGCAGCAGGTTGCCGAGGAACGCCCGCACCGGCGCCTCGCGCCGGCCCGCGCTCGTGAGCGGTGACTCCACCAGCTCGGGGGCCAGCAGCCCGTGCAGCAGCCGCCCCCGCGCGTTCCGCACCACCAGCCACTGCTCCCCCGCCCCGGCCATGTAGCCCACCGTCAGGTCCGCCAGCGCGTTGCTGTAGTCGAAGCAGGCGCGGCAGGTGAGCGGGAAGAAGTCGGCCGGCAGGTCGGCGAGCGGCAGCTGGATGAACGGGATCCGCCGCACCGCCCCGTCCGTGAAGCGCAGCTCCACGTGCAGGTCCGGCATGAACTCGCAGTACGTCACCTCGTGCGGCCGGTCGGTGAGCCGCGCCAGGAACTGGGCGTAGTTGGCGGTGGTGGTGTTGTCGCTGCAGGGCGTGCCGATCACGTACAGCGCCTCGAGGCCAAGCTGCCGCTCCAGCGCCCGCAGCGCATGGACCTGGCAGGCCACCCCGATCACCGCGATCCGCTTGAGCCCCCGCCGTGCCACCTCGTCGAGCAGGGCGAGCAGCGGCGAGTAGCCCATCTTCATCCCGCGGCACGCCGCCATCCCCGACGCCTCGGTGACCAGCACCGGCACCGGGGCCCAGCGGTTGTCGCTGGCGCTCGCGGTGGCGAGGACCCCGTCCACCAGGCCGCGCTCCAGCAGCAGCTCGCCGAGCCGGGTGGTGATCCCCGTCCACTGCGCCCCGGCCCGTGGGCGCGCCAGGCGCGCCCGGTGCATCTCGAGGAACGGCCCGAAGAACTCCTCGTCCGGGCGCGACGCATCGCGGGGGCGGCCGTGCACCTGCCGCTCCAGCGCCTCGTACCGCGGGTGGATGAACTGGCACGCCTTGCCGCACTGGTCCGCGTGCGACGAGCGCGAGACCCCGCAGTCGGTGCACAGGTCGCGCGCCCGCGCCGGCGCGAGCGGCTCGGCGCCGAGCACCGGGAGGGGGAGCGACGGGGCGGCCATGGTGTCACTGGAGCGCGGCCAGGAGGGCATCGCCCTCCGCCGCGCTGGTGAGGGTCAGGCCCTGCGCGTCCGCCTCGTCCGCGCGCTTCACCAGCACCGCGGCCGCGAGGAACAGGAACGCCTCCACCACGAACACCGCCGCATAGCCCTGCGCGCTGTCGCCGAGCGCCGCGCGGGCCACGTCGCTGCCGAGCGCCCCGAGGAACCCGCCGATGGCGTAGGCCACCGCCTGCGCGGCGCCGAAGATGCCCATGCGGAGGCCCGCGTCGTCGCCGCGCGCGCGGACCATCATGCTGCCGATCGCCCCGATGGCGAAGGCGCCGTTGGCCACGCCGAGCAGCACCACCACGCCCTTGAGCAGCGGCAGCGAGCCCGCCATCGGCGTCGCCGACAGCAGCAGGAACGCCACCGCCGAGATGGCGCAGCCACCCGCCGCCCACAACGTGAGCCCGCCGAGCCGCACCGCGAACGCCGCCGCGATCAGCATCCCCACCAGCATCCCGCCCTGGTGCATCCCGCTCACCTTCGTCGACTCCCCGGGCGTGAGACCGAAGACGCTGCCGGCGAAGGGCTCGAGCACCAGGTCCTGTGCGCTGTAGCCGAGCATGGCCACGAAGACGAAGACCGCGAAGCGCCGGGTCGCGGGATGCGCCCACGCCGTCCGGAGCGCCGCCTTGAAGTCGCCCCGCGCCTCGGCCTCGGCGGGCGCGAGCCGCGCCGGCTCGAGCCCGAGGAGCGCCAGGGCGCTCACCACGATGGCGCCGGCACCGACCCCCACCGACACCAGCACCAGGCGCCGCCAGCTGAACGGGTCGATGAGGTTCCCCACCA
>JBGAOL010000053.1:0-14500 GCA_044221825.1 Gemmatimonadales bacterium | reverse complement strand
CATCCAGCAGCAGCGCCGGGGCCTCGCCCGTGGCGGCCTCGAGGGTCTCGAGCTCCAGCAGCTTGAGCGCGATGGCGGCGCTCCGCACCTGGCCCGTGGAGCCGTAGTCGCGCAGCAGGTGGCCGTCGAGGCGGAGTATCAGGTCGTCCCGGTGCGGGCCCACGGTGGTGACCCCGCGGCCCAGGTCCCGCGCCCGTGCCTGCTCCAGCCGCGGCGCCCAGGCGCCCGCCTCCGCCAGCTCCATGTCCCCGTCGTAGGCCAGCGTCGGCTCGCCGCCCTGCTCGCCCAGCGCCACCAGGGCGCGGGCAAAAGGCTCGGCCTGGCGCGCCACCCACGCCAAGCGGCCCGCCACCACCAGCGCCCCCGCCTCGGCGAGCGGGCGGTCAAAGGCCTGGGCCATGTCGCCCCGCCCCTGCCGGAGCGCGGCATTCCGCTGGGCCAATGCCCCCCGGTAGCGGGCCAGGGCGCCCAGGTAGCCGCGGTCGGCCAGGGAGAGCGTCCGGTCCAGATAGAGCCGCCGTCCCGCAGCGGGGCCCGAGGCCAGCCGGACATCTTCCGGCGCAAACACCACCCCGAGCCACGCCCCCGCCGCCTCCACCACCCGGGCGGCGGGCACCCCGTCGAGCTCCAGCTGCTTCCGCCGTCCCAGGATCCGGAACGTCACCGCCACCTGTCGGGCCGACCCGCCGCGCTCGAAGCCCAGCCCCGCATGAAAGCCCGTTCCGCCGAAGGTGGCGAGCTCGCCGTCGCGCGCGGTGCGAAAGGAGCGGAACAGCACCGGGTAGGCGATGGCCTCGAGCAGGCTCGTCTTCCCCTGGCCGTTCCGGCCCAGCAGCGCCAGACCCTCGGGGGGGAGTCCCAGGTCGGCGTCGGCCAGGTTCCGGAAGCCGCGGACGGTGAGCCGGGCCAGCCGCACTACGGCTCCACGGCCGGCGGCGTCGTGGTGTCCTTGAGCACGATGATCACGCGGCTCACCGAATCGCTGTGGTTCCCCGCCATGTCGGTGGCGTAGAGTCGGACCTGGATGATCTCGCCGCCCTGCGCCGCCGTGGTGATGGGCAGCGCAAAGAGGAAGAGCGAATCATCCCCCGGGAACGGTGGGAAGGTGGTCACCCCGCCCAGCACCTCGGCGTAGAACGTGTCCACGCCTTCGGGGTCCCGGACCGTCCCGCTCACCACCACCGCGGGACCCTCGATCACCGAGGTGTCCTGGCCGGGCCGCTCGATGGTGATCGCCGGCCCCTCCCCGCCCGGGGGAGGGGGCTCATTGAACGTGAGCCGCTCCCGGTCGTTGCACGCGCCCAGGACGAGGGCGGCGAGCCCCCACCCCACGGTCCGGAACGCCACACGGCGAAGCCCCCAAAACATCACCGAAAAATACCCGTTTCCGAGGGAAAATGGCAGCTCATCGCGACCGGAACGCCGCCGCCCGCTTGGCCAGGAAGGCGGCCATACCCTCCCGCATGTCCTCCGTAGCGGAGAGCAGCCCGAAGTGGTTGGCCTCGAGGAGCAGTGCCTCATCCTGCGACATCTCGAGGCCCGCATCCACCGCCTCGAGCACCGCCGCCACCGCCAGCGGCCCCTGAGCCAGGATCGTGCGCATCAGCTTCTCCGCCTCCGGCAGGAGCTGCTCGGCCGGCACCACCCGGTTGACGAGCCCGATCCGCCACGCCTCCTGCGCATCGATCATGGCCCCGGTGAGCAGCAGCTCCAGCGCCCGCCCCCGGCCCACCAGCCGCGGCAGCCGCACCGTCCCCCCGTACCCCGGGCCGATCCCGAGCTTCACCTCCGGCTGGCCGAACTTGGCCTCCGCGCTCGCGAGGCGCAGGTGACACGCCATGGCCAGCTCACACCCGCCGCCGAGGCAGAAGCCGTTGATGGCGGCCACCACGGGTTTCCGGAGCGCCTCGAAGCGCCGGAACACCGCCTGCCCCCGGAGCGAGCGCGCCTTCCCCTCGGCGGGGCCCTGCGAGCCCAGTTCGCTGATGTCCGCTCCCGCCACGAAGGCCTTGCTGCCGGCCCCCGTCAGGATCACGCCACGCACCGCCGGGTCCTCGCCCAGGGCCGCGGCGGCCTGGCCGAGCTCGCCGATGACCTGGTCGTTGAGGGCATTGAGCTTGTCGGGACGATTGACGGTCAGGACCGCGAGGCCGTCGCGCAGGTCCAGGGCGAGCGTCTGGAAGGACATGGGCCGGTAGGGTTGGGTGGACGAGTGCCGGGGCGCCGGAAACCTAAGCCATCCGGCCGCCGCCCGCCTCCAGGGCAGGCGTGGCCCGGGTCACCGGCGCCGGGGCGCCGAGGTCACACCATGCCGCACAATTCTCCTCCCTCTCCCGTAAGGGGAATTGCTGGGGCCTTGGGGGGGACGCAGCTTGGGTCCGTCGTGCGCCGCGCACGTGGGTGGCCCCTCCGTGTGGCAGCGCCGGTCACCCCCGCGACCGCGATCGCGGCTGCTCCCTCGGAGGCCTGATGCTCGCCGTTCCCTTCGTCCGTCCCCGTGTGCTCGTGCCCGCCCTGGCGGCCGTGCTGGCGGCCTGCACCGACACCGCCACCCCCGTGGCCGCGCCGTCAGCGGCCCGGGAGATCCCGGTGGCCGAACTGAAGCAGGCACCTTCGCTTCTCAGCTGTCAGCAGCAGCCCTATGCCATCACCTCCCAGACCATCGGGCTCCTCGGCGGCACCGTCCGGGTCGGGAACCACCGGCTGGAGATCCCGGCCGGGGCGCTCCTGGCCCCGGTGCTGATCACGGCGGAGGCGCCGGCGGACAACGCGGCGTCCGTCCGGTTCTTCCCCGAGGGGCTCCGGTTCTTGCTGCCTGCGTACCTGACCCTGGACTACAGTCACTGCCCGAGCGCCAGCACCAAGCCGGACAAGTCCGCCGTCTTCACCACCGACGGCCTGGGCATCCTGAGCCTCCTCGGCTCCACGGACGACACGACGCAAACCCGGGTCACTACCCTCATTGACCACTTCTCGCGCTACGCGGTGGCGTGGTGAGCCGATGAACGGCGATTCCCTGGAGGCGCGCTTCGCCGAGGCCTTGCGGTGCGCCCGGGCCGGGCAATTTGGCCGGGCGGAGCAGCTGGCCCTCACGGTCCTCGCGGACGCCCCCGTCGACGGCTGCCTGCAGGCCCGGGCCGCCAACCTGCTCGGCGGCATCGCCTTCGAGCAGGGGCGGCTGCACGAGGCGGAAGAACGGTTCGAGCTGGTGCTGCGCCTGGGCCGCCTGATCCGGGACGGCGAACTGGTGGCGCGCGCGGCAAACAACCTGGCCTCCATCGCTCACCTGCGTGGGAAGCCGCAACTCGCGGCCAGCCTCTACCAGGGCGCCCTCGGGGTGTGGCGCCGGCTGGGCCACGAGGCTGGCGTGGCCCAGGCCTGCCACAACCTCGCCATCCTGGCCCGCGAGGGCGGTGCGCACGAACGCGCGGCGGAACTCGCCGAGGATGCGGTGGCCGCCGCCAGCCGCACCACCGATGTCGCGCTGCAGGCGCTGGTGCGGGTGGGGCGGGCGGAGGCGGCCCTGGCGCTTTCGGACTTCGCGGCGGCCCACGCCAACGTGGAATGTGCCCGGCGCCTGGCCCGGGCCAGCGGTGACTGGCTCGGCGTGGCCGACGGTCGCCGGGCCGAGGCGCGCGTGGCGCTCGCGGAGGGGCGCCCCGGCGCGGCGCTTCGCGCGGCGCTGGCGGGCTATCACCGCGCCCGGCGCCTCGGTGCCACGCATGTGGCGACGGAGTGCGCTGAACTCGCCGGACAGGCCGCGGCACAGCTCCGGCGCCACCCCAACGCCGAGCGCTTCTACCGCCTGGCGCACGAGGGCTACGTGGCTCTGGGCCTGCCGCGCGGCAGGGGAGAGCCGGTGCCGTGGCTCACCGGGGTCCACCCGGTGGGTGCCGCCACCAGCGGCGGCTGAGGCGCCGGCCGGACGCCGCGCATTCACCGCGGGCGGGGCGGGGGCTAAGTTCCTCCCATGCATCCCACCCACTTCGGCGTCACCCCGGACGGCGCCCTCCGCATCCTCGACCAGACGCTCCTCCCCGGGGAGGAGCGCTACCTCACCCTCACCACGGTGGACCAGGTGGCGGAGGCGATCTCGGTGCTCCGCGTGCGCGGCGCGCCGCTGATCGGCGTCTCGGCGGCCTACGGCGTCACCCTCGCCCTGCGCGAAGGGCCGGCCGACCCGGCCCGCCTGCTCGCGGCCTGCGACCAGCTGGAGGCCACGCGCCCCACCGCGGTGAACCTCCCCTGGGCCATGGGCCGCATGCGGGCCGCCGTGCACGCGGCCGTGCAGCAGCGCCGCGACGTGGCCGCGGCGGTCCGCGCCGAGGCCGAGGGCATCTGGGCCGAGGACCGGGCCATGTGTGAGGCAATCGGCGCGGCGGGGGCGGCGCTCCTGCCGCCGGGCGCCACGGTGATGACCATCTGCAACGCGGGCGCGCTGGCCACCGGCGGGATGGGGACGGCGCTGGCGCCGGTGTACGTGGCCCATGCGCGGCACCAGGCCGTGAGCGTCGTGGCCTGCGAGACCCGGCCGCTGCTGCAGGGGAGCCGGCTCACGGCGTGGGAACTCACCCGCGGCGGCGTGCCGGTCACCGTGATCACCGACGGGATGGCGGCCAGCCGGCTCCGGCGGGGCGGGGTGACCTGCGTGATCGTCGGGGCGGACCGCATTGCGCTGAACGGCGACACGGCCAACAAGATCGGCACCTATTCGGTGGCGCTCGCCGCGCACGCCCACGGCGTCCCCTTCTACGTGGCGGCGCCGCGCTCCACCTTCGATCCCGCCACGCCCGACGGGCCCGCGATCCCCATCGAGGAGCGGCGGGCCGAGGAGGTGCGGAAGATCGGCCAGACGCAGGTGGCCGCCCCTGAGGCCGCGGTGTGGAATCCCGCCTTCGACGTGACGCCGCACCACCTCATCACCGGCTACATCACCGACGCCGGCCTGCTCCGGGCCGGCGAGCTGCCACGCCTCGCCATGTAGGCCGCCCATGTCGTCGATCCTCGCGCTCGACCAGGGCACCACCGGCTCCACCGCGCTCGTCGTCCATGCGGACGGACGGGTGCTGGGAAGATCACCCAGCACTTCCCCGCCCCCGGCTGGGTGGAGCACGACCCCGACGAGCTCTTCCGCCTCACCGTCGAGGCCGCCGCCGACGCCATCCGCCAGGCCGGCGAGATGCCGCAGGGCATTGGCCTCGCCAACCAGCGCGAGACCATTGTGCTGTGGGACCGCCGCACCCTGGCGCCGGCGGCCCGGGCGCTCGTGTGGCAGGACCGGCGCACCGCCGAGCGCTGCCGGGCGCTCGAGGCGGCGGGCCACCTGCGCCAGGTCCGCTCCGCCACCGGCCTCCTCCTCGATCCGTACTTCTCCGCCACCAAGCTCGAGTGGCTCCTGCAAGACCCCGCGCTGCGCCGGCGCGCGGAGCGGGGGGAACTCGCCGCGGGGACGGTCGACAGCTGGATCATCGCGCGGCTCACCGGCGGGCGGGCGCACGTCACCGACCACACCAATGCCTCACGGACGCTGCTCTACCACCTGGAACGGCGCGAGTGGGATCCCGCGCTGCTGGCCCTCTTCGGCGTGCCGTGGGAGGTGCTGCCCGACATCGTGCCCTCGAGCGGCGTCGTGGCGCTCACCGACCGTGAGCACCTCGGGGCCAGCCTGCCCATCGCCGGCATCGCCGGGGACCAGCAGGCGGCCCTGTTCGGCCAGGGGTGCGTGACGGCCGGGCAGGCCAAGAACACCTACGGCACCGGCGCCTTCCTCCTGACCCACACCGGCCAGCAGCTGACGGATCCGCGGCCCGGCCTGCTGGCCACCGCGGCCGCCGGTCCCCGGGGCGAGCCCGCCTATGCCCTTGAAGGCAGCGTGTTCATCGCCGGCGCCGTGATGCAGTGGCTGCGAGACGGGCTCGGTATCCTGGCCCAGGCGCCCGACTCGGCCGCGCTGGCCGGGAGCGTACCCGACAGCGGCGGGGTGGCCTTCGTGCCGGCCTTCGTGGGGCTCGGCTCGCCCTACTGGGAGAGCGAGGCGCGGGGGACCATCGTGGGCCTCACCCGTGGCACCACCCGAGCCCACCTGGTCCGCGCCGCGCTCGAGTCGATGGCCTACTCGAGCGCCGAGCTGCTGGCGGTGATGACGGCCGGGAGCGGCTTCGCCGTGCCGGCGCTCCGCGTGGATGGCGGCGCCGCCGCCAACGACTGGCTGATGCAGTTCCAGGCCGACATCCTCGACCTCCCCGTGGAGCGGCCGGAGAACGTCGAGACCACCGCGCTCGGCGCCGCCGGCCTTGCCGGGCTCGCGCTCGGCGTCTGGACTGATGTGGAGGGGTTCCTCGCCGGGCGCCGTTACCGGCGGTTCACGCCCGCCATGGACCCGGCCACGCGGGACGCCGGATGGCGCGCCTGGCGTCGCGCCGTGCACGCGGCCCTCGCCTGGGCCCGCGGACCCGGTGCCTGAGGCCGCGTCCGCCCCGCTTCTCCCACCCGCCAGCTCCACGCACGCTCCACACGTCGCCGCGCCACCGCCCCGCTGTGGCGCCGCTCCCGCAGAAGTCCCCTGTAGTCCGGCCCGGAAATCGGTCGGAGCGCGGGGCGGCGACTGTCGTGATTGTCGTCGCAGCCGATGACTGTCATAGCAACGTAAGCTTTTGACAGGCTTGCGTTTGTGAAATCACTGTCGACGCAGGTGTTCTGAAGTTCGACATCCCGACTTGCCCCACGGCATATCTCCTGCCCTCTCGATCGGCCGGTCCCCTGCTGGCTCGACCCGATCGAGGAGGTTGGTGTGCTGCGTCATCTCAAGCGGTTCCTGCTGGCTCTGCCCCTGCTGGTGGGGCTCGGCCTCACGGCCTGTGCGGACGGGCAGGACCCAACCGCGCCGGTGGCTCCGGCCGCTCCCGTGGCCCCTGCTGTTGGCCCCGCCAATCTCTCCCTGTCGGGTCTCCCGCTGGTCGGGCGCCTGCTGGCGTGTCCGGCGCTGCCGCCCGCCCAGGCCTCGGCCTGGATCGGCCCGCTCGGCGGCTCCGTGGTCGTGGGCCCGCATCGCTTCGTGGTCCCGCCGGGTGCGCTGGCGGCTCCGGTGTACATCACCATGCAGATCCCGAGTGATCCGGTGGTCTCGGTGGAGATGCTGCCGCACGGCCTCCACTTCCAGCGGCCCGCACGGTTGACACTGAGTTACCGGCACTGCGGCCCGCTGGCGCTGCTGGCGCCAAAGCGGGTGGCTTACACCAGCAGCACGCTCACCATCCTCGAGTACCTGCTCTCGCTCGACAACCTGCTGGCGCGCGAGGTGACGGGGCAGGTCCCGCACTTCTCCCGGTACGCCGTGGCCTGGTGACGCCATGACGCCCGTGCTTCCCGCCCGCCCGCTGCCCGGGGCCACCTCAGCCCACGCGCAACTGCACGCCGCGCGGGTGCACGAGCGGGCCGGTCGCCTGCCCGAGGCCATGGAGGCCTATCAGGCGGCGGCGGCGGCCGCGGAGCAGGGCGGGATCCGCGCGGTCCTCGCGGAGGCGCTGCGGCGGCTCGGTGCCCTGCATCATCATCGGGGGGAAGCGGAGCTGGCCCGTGCCACGTGCCAGCGCAGTCACGCCGTGGCGCTGGAAGGGGGCGACGCCATGCTCGCGGCCGAAGCGCTCAACGCCCTCGCCAACATGGCGTTCGAGCAGGGGGAGATGGAGCGGGCCCACGCCACCTACGTGGAGGCGCTGGCGCTCGGAGCCCGCTCCCCGGCGCTGCGCGGCCGGGTGGAGCAGAACCTCGGCATCCTGGCCAACGTCCGCGGCGACCTCGCCACCGCCACCGCGCACTACACCGCCTCGCTGGCCGCCTTCCGGGAGGCGGCCGACGAGCGCGGCTGCGCCCTGGCCTGGCACAACCTCGGCATGGCCGCCGCCGACCAGGGGCGCTGGGACGAGGCCGAGGCGCACTACGCCGAGAGCCGGCGGGCGGCCGTGCAGCTCGGGGACCGGCATCTCGAGGGCCTCTGTCTGCTCAACGGCAGCGAGGTCCACCTGGCGCACCAGCGCTTCGAGGCCGCGCGGGTGGATGCCGAGGTGGCCCTGCGCATCTTCGACAGCCTCGGCACCTCCCTCGACAAGGCCGATGCCTACAAGGTCCTCGGGGTGGTGTACCGGGAAACCGGGCGCCCCGCGCTGGCCGAGGCGCGCCTCCGGGCGGCCATGGAGCTGGCGGTGGAGCACGGGTCGGTCCTCTCCGAGGCGGAGGCGGCGCGCGAGCTGGCGCTCCTGCACCGCGACCTGGGCCGCAACCAGGAGGCGCTGCGCCTCCTCAACGCCGCCCACCGCCTCTTCACCCGCCTCCAGGCGGCGCGCGACCAGGTGGACGTGGCCGCGCGCGTGGCCACGCTCGAGGGCACCTTCCTGGCCGTGGTGCGGGACTGGGGCCGCTCGCTCGAGTCGGCCGACAGTTACACGCACGGCCACTGCGAGCGCGTGGCGGAGCTGGCCGTCCGCGTGGGCGAGGCCCTCGGTCTCGGGGTCGACGACCTCACCGTGCTCCGCCTCGGCGCCTATCTCCACGACCTGGGCAAGGTGAAGGTCCCGCACGAGGTGCTCAACAAGCCGGGCCCGCTCACCGAGGCGGAGTTCGAGCTGGTGAAGCAGCACCCGGTCTGGGGCGTGGAGCTGCTGGCCGACGTGGAGTTTCCCTGGGACCTCAAGCCCATCATCCGCTGGCACCACGAGCGCTACGACGGCACCGGGTATCCGGATCGCCTGCGGGGCGAGGAGATCCCGCTCCCGGCCCAGGTCATCTGCGTGGTGGATGTCTACGATGCGCTCACCACCACCCGGAGCTACCGCGGGGCCATGGCCCACGAGGTGGCGCTGGCCCGGATGGGGGAGACCCGGCACTGGTGGTCGCCGCGGGTGTTCACCGCCTTTGAGCGCGCGGTGGCGGCCATGGCCCCCGTGGCCTGAACGCGCGACGGCCCGCCCCGGGAAGGGCGGGCCGTCAGGGGCTGCCGGCCAGCGTCAGGCGGCGGGCGGCTCGGGCGGGGTGGCCTCGCCGCTGATGCGGAGCGTCCCGTTGGCCTCGTCGAACTGCACCTCCACCTCGGCCAGCTGCTCGTGATCCAGCCGGAAGCCCACGAAGCTGGTGCGCCCCACGCGGGCCACGCCGATCGTGGTGTGGTCCGGCGTCTCCACCTTGGCCACGCCGCCCACTTCGTTCAGCGCGGGCACCTGCGTGAGCGCCACGGCGTTCTCCCCCGGGGCGCTCGGCTCGGCTTGCGGGGAGGCGGCATCCTCCGCGCCCGCCCCGTTCAGGATGCGGCCGAGGGTCTTGAGGGTGGACCGCGCCACCTTGTATCCGGGCCGGTACACCGACTCGATCCAGAGCGCGTCCGGCTTCTTCTCAGGTGTGTCGCTCATGGGCCTCCGCGCTAGAAGCGCCAGGTGAGGCTGGAGTGGAACAGCGTGCTCGTGATGCCCATCCCGCTCTCGCGCTGGCCGGAGAGCCCGAGGTACCACGAGCGCCCGATGCCGAGGTCGGCGTCCAGACCGTACCAAGTTACACGCCGATCCTGCGGGTTGGCCAGCGGATCGGTGTCGGTGCGGCCGCCGAGGCTCCAGTCGAGGTGCAGCGAGGGGGCCGGGTTCATCCCCACCCGCAGCGTCTCGAGGTGGCCGGAGGTGAGCGCGTTGTCGAACCAGGTGGCCCGGAGCCCCACGTCCCAGTGGAACGGCCACAGCCGGTTGAAGGCGAGCCCCGTGGTATAGGCATTGGCCACGCCGTTGCTGACGCCGGACGACCGGTGATAGTCGCCCGACAGCCGGACCCGGCGGCTGCCGAGGGTGAGGCCCACCATGCCGCCCTTGCGGTAGCTGTCGTCGAAGGCGGTGGCGGGGTCCACGGCGTCGCGGTAGAGCCGCACCCGCCGGCGGGTGTCGTAGCTGCCGCGGAACGAGAGCCACGACGCCGCGCGCAGCACGCCCGAGAGGTAGGTGCTGGTGGGTGAGAGCGAACTCTCTCCCTGCTCGGTCTTCCACGGCCGGTAGTAGTCCACCTCCTGCAGCGCACTGAGCGACACGGCCCGCGTGCTGAGGCTCGCCTGCCCGAAGGCGAACTCCCGGTTGGACCGCCCGCCCTGGTACGAACCCACCACGCCCGTGGTGAACTGCCAGCGATTCACGCCCATCGGCGCGCTGTGGAACTGCACGTACCCGCCCACGTCCCGCACGTCGGAGGAGAAGCCGAGCTTGAGCGGCTCCGGCTCGACGCCGCCGAAGACGGCGCCGGTGACGTGGCGGCCGTTGAACTCCGTGAGCACCCCGTCGAAGAGGCTCACCGAGGTGACGGCCCCCAGGTACTGGCGGCCGATGCCCATCCGGAACGGCGCCCCCGGGCTGTTCCAGAGCAGGGCCGCCTGGTAGACCCGGGTGCGACCGTCCACGGTGGCGGGGCCGGTGCTCCGGTCCCGCGTGGTGCGCCGGGTGCGCAGGTCGAAGGCCAGCCCGAGCGACGTGCCCCAGAGGTCCTGGCCCATCAGCCGGAGGTCGGCCGACGGCTGCGTGAAGCCGACGTTGCCCGGGTCCTCGCTGGCCACCAGGTAGCGGGCCCCCACCCGGCCGTGCAGGCCAGGCCCGCGGAAGGCGCGCGGACGGCGGCGCGCGGGCCCCGCCGCGACCACGGCCGCCGCGGCCGTGGGCACGTAGCGCACGCTGTCCCCGAGCTGGATCTCCCCGGTGGCGGAGACCACCTCACACGAGGCCTGGCGGGAGGACAGGAAGACCACCTTCAGCGTGGCGATGGTCGCCGCGCCGCGGAACACCGTCAGGAGCGTACCCTCGGCCACCCCGGCATCACGTCCCGCCCCGACGTACACCGAGGTCCCCGCCAGGTAGGTGACCGCCGCAGTGCGGGTGGCGGTCGTGTCCTGCGCGGCCAGCCGCGCCGCGAGCACGAGGCAGAGCAGCGCGGCCCCGAGGCCGCGGCGGATCAGGCGCGCGGATGGCATCGCAGGCACTCCGAGCTGACGTAGGAATAGCCGTTCTTGCCCCGGTGCTCGCTGTCCATCTTGGTCTGGCTGTGCTCGTGGCAGCTGAGGCAGGTGAAGTCCCCGAAGTTGGTGGGCGTCTGGTGGCACTCGGCGCAGGTGGCCCACTCACCTCGATGGTGGCCGCTGTAGATCTTGAAGAACGACGCGTCGTGGTCGAAGGTGGCCCCGAGCCACTGCTGCGTGGTGTGGCAGCTGGCGCAGTCGGTCGGGAAGTTCGCCGCGAGGTGGTTCGGGTTGCTCGTGTTGTCGTAGTCCGCCTGGTGGCAGGCCAGGCAGGTCGAGGGCGTGCCGGTGTACTGGTTGTTCACGTGGCACTGGTCGCAGGCGGTGCTGCGGTGTGCCCCGGTGAGCTTGAACCCGCTCTGGTCGTGGTTGAAGGCGGCGCCATCCCACGAAGTGGTGCCGTGGCAGTCCAGGCAGGTGGTGGGGAAGGACGCACCCGCGTGGTTCGGGTCGGTGGTGTTGTCGTAGTCGGCCTGGTGGCAGCCGGCGCACTGGGTGGGCGCGTCGCTGTAGTGGCTCGTGGTGTGGCAGTCCACGCAGCGCACGGCACGGTGGGCACCCGTGAGCGGGAAGGGCCCCTCGTCGTGGTTGAAGCGGCCGCGATCCCACTCGGTGCTCGAGTGGCACTGCTCACAATTCTGGGGCAGCCCGCCCTGCACGTGATCGGGGTTCTTCGCCGCGGCGAACTGCGGTTGGTGGCAGCTCAGGCACTCCGGTGACTGGCCCACGAACTGGAGGCCGCCCTGCGCCGAGGGCTGGTGGCAGGCCACGCAGTCCACGGCCCGGTGCGCCCCGGTGAGCGTGAAGCGCGTCTGGTCGTGGGCCCGCTGCATCTTGGCCTGGTCCAGGAAGCTGCGCTCGGTGTGGCAGCTGCCACAGTCGGGGCCCAGTTCCCCCCGGTGCGTGTCCTGGTGGCAGGTGGCGCAGTTGTTGGGCGTGCCCTGGAAATCCAGCGCGGTGTGGCAGGTCCGGCACTCCGCCGTGGCGTGGGCCGCCTCGAGGGGGAAGCCGGTGGCCGCATGGCTGAACTGGAGTCGTGCCTTGAGCGGGCTCCACGCCTCCGGGCGGTGGCAGGCCGCACACTCCACGCTCAGCTTGCCGTGGGGTGAGGCCGTGCGCTCCTGCGCCGCGAGCGGCGCGGCCAGGAGCAGCAGGCAAAGGGCGGACAGGATGCGCTTCATGGCTTCACCTCCTTGTGGCAGCTCTCGCACTTGCCGGAGACGGGCCGCCAGATGAGGCGGCCGGGCACCCGGCTGGCGAGGTCCGTCGGATGACAGCGATTGCAGGCAACCCCCTCATGCCCCCCGCGGAGCGGGAAGCTCGTCGTCCTGTCGTGGTCGAACTTCGAGGCCGGCGCAAACCGCTCGGTGCCGTGGCAGCTCTCGCACCGCCCCCCGTCGCGCAATTCGGCGAACTGGGTGCCGTGCACGTTCTCGTGGCAGGCGGCGCAGTCCCGCTTGCTCTCGAAGCTGAGGGCGGGGAAGCGCCCGCCCGCCTTCACCAGGCTCGACGCGGGCCGCGGGCCCGGGGTGCCGAGTTCCTTGTGACAGGCCACGCAGGGCGTGGCCCCGTGGGCCCCGTCCAGCGGGAATCCGTAGTCCGCATGCTGCGCGATGCCAGCGGTCGACGGCCGGAACCGCTTGGCATCGTGGCATGCCGCGCAGCCCGCCGCCTTGGCGCGGGCCCCGCCGGCGGCAAAGCGGCCGGCGTGCGGGTCCACGTGGCAGCTGGCGCAGTCCTTCTCGGCGAGCGCAAAGCGGAACTTCGCCGTGCCCGTGGCCGGGGTGGCCGCCAGCGGCGGGAGTCCCGTCCGCTCCATGCCGTGGCAGCTCCGGCAGGTGGCGGTGGCGTGCTCCCCCTCGAGCGGGAAACCCGCCTTGGCGTGGGCCGCGGCATCCACGGTGCTCGGGGTCCAGCCGTTCACCTTGTGGCAATCGCCGCAGGCGCCGGCGCCCGGTGTGCGCGCCAGCTGGCCCCCATGCACGTCGGCATGGCAGCCCTGGCAGGTGGCAAAGGCCGGCCGGATCACCACGCGTGAGGGCCCGAGTCGCGTGGGGGCGCCGGCCGTGGCGTCCTTGCCGTGACACTTGGCGCAGGCCACCGTTGCGTGCTTTCCCTCGAGCGGGTACCGCGTGGCGGCGTGGTCCTGCACCCGGAAGGTGGCGGGAGTGAAGCCCTGCAGGGCGTGGCAGGCGTCACAGTCGGCCGGCTTCCCCGCGAGGGTGGCGGTGCCGCCGTGCTGGTCGGCGTGGCAGTCGCCGCAGCGCTTGAAGGCCGGCTTCTTCTGCACGGCCGTGGCGAAGGTGCCGTGGCAATCGGCGCAGCGCACCGCGGTGTGCTTGCCCCGGAGCGGGTAGCTGGTCTTCTCGTGGTCGAAGTTGTTCCGGTCGATGGTCCGGAAGGACGAGGTCTGGTGGCACTTGGCACAGTCGGGGCCGAGGCGGCCGGCGTGCACATCCTGGTGGCAGTCCGCGCAGCTCGCGGCGCCGACGGGCTTGTAGACCGGCACCAGCCGGCCCGCGGCATCCCGGGCCGGGTGCAGCCGCGCGGCGGTGTGGCACTTGTCGCACTCGGTCGTGACGTGCTTGCCGGTGAGCGGGTAGCGGGTCGAGTCGTGGCTGAAGCCCGGCGTGACTTCCCACTTCCCAAGGTCATGGCACTTGCTGCAGTCCGTACCAAGGGCGCCGCGATGCACGTCCTCGTGGCACCCGGTGCAGCCCGCCTCGAGCCCGGTCCACTTGGTGGGCCGGCCCGCCGGGGCCAGGGTGCGCGCGGGGGAAACCTGGAACTTTGCCGTGTGGCAGTCTGCGCACTTGGTGGTGGCGTGGGTCTGCTTGAGCGCCCAGCCCGTTTCGCGATGATCGAAGCGATCCTCGCTGCCGGCCTTCCACGTGACCATCGCGAACTCGCGCCCGGCGTGGTCCGGATGGCAGGAGGCACACGGTTCCCCCTTCACCCCCGGGCGGCCGTGCAGCCCGCGGCCGCGGGCCACCAGCCATCCCATCTCCTTGTGGCAGCTGAGGCAGCGGGCCGCCATGCCTTCGTTGCCCCCGCCATGGCACTTGGTGCAGTTGCTGTTGCCCTCCACCGACTGGTGCGCCCGTGCCAGCGGCCCCGGGGAAATCTGCGCCCCGAGGCCGTGCGCGCCGGCCACGGCCAGCAGGAGGAGGAGGGCGAGCGCCCGGAACCGGCTCACCAGAACCACGTCATCCCCATGGCCACCGCGACGCCGACGTGGATCCCCACCGCCACGAGCGCGGTGATCGCAAAGGGCCGGTGCGCCACGTGCCAGAAGCGGAACACCCGCTGGGTGGCGGCCAGCATGCGGGCCTGCTGGGTGAGGGCCATCTCGCTGCGGGCCAGACGGAGGACCTTGCGGAGTGTGGCCCGGTCCAGCTTGCTGGCCCCCTGGCCGGCGCAGAGGCGGCGCAGCGCGCGCGCGGCGCGCCAGCGGTCGAGGTCGTCCTT
>JBGAOL010000052.1:0-14826 GCA_044221825.1 Gemmatimonadales bacterium | reverse complement strand
CGGCCAGCGCTTCTCGCCGCTCCGCCAGCTCGACACCGCCACGGTGCGCGCTCGCGCCCGCGTGGAGCTACCACAGCGGCATCACCGCCACCTTCCAGTCCACGCCCATCGTGGTGGACACGGTGATGTGGCGCCGCCCGGGAGCAGGCGTGCAGGGTGGCGCTCGACGCGCGGGACGGGCGGGAGCTGTGGCGGTACGCGCACCAGTCGCGCACCACGAAGCCCTGCTGCGGCCCGGCCAACCGCGGTGTGGCGGTGGCGCGCGGGCTGGTGTACGTCGGCACCGTGGACGGCCGCCTCGTGGCGCTGGACGCGCGGAGCGGCGCCGTGCGCTGGGACGTGACCGTGGCCGAGTACCAGGGCTCGAGCGAGACCACCGCCAGCTCCGCGCCGACGACCTGCTCACCGTGGGCGCCACGGGGCAGACCGGTGTCGGCATCGGCGCGGCGCCGCTGGTGTACGACAACACACGGTCTTCGTGGGCATCGCCGGCGTGGGCTACGGGCTGCACCCCGACCAGGGCTCCTCGCCGTGGTGGGCCTCGCCGGGCAGTGCGGGCGGCCGGGCCCGGCGCGGCGGCGTTCGATGCGCGCACCGGCAAGGTGAAATGGCGCTTCGACATCACCGGCCTGGGATGGAAGGGGCCTTCCGCGGCACCACCCTCGACGGCGTCCTGCTCCCGCGCACGCTGGACGCGGAGCGCGCCGCCCTCGCGGCCAATGCCGAGGCGTGGCGCTACGGTGGCGGATCGATCTACAGCACGCCGGTGGTGGACGCCGCGCGCCACCTGCTGATCTTCGGCACCGGCAATCCCTCTCCCCAGATGGCCGACGCCTCGCGCCCCGGCGACAATCTCCACACCTCGTCCGTGGTGGCGCTCGACACCCGGACTGGCAAGCTCGCCTGGGCCACCCAACTGGTCCCGCACGACCGCTGGGGCTACGACGTGGCCAGCGCCCCGGTGCTGCTCGACGTCACCGTGAATGGCCGCCGCGTGCCCGCGGTGGCGCACGCCGCCAAGACCGGCTGGGTGTACGTCCTCGACCGGCGCGACGGGCGTTTCCTGTTCAAGTCGGCGCCCTTCGTGCCGCAGCGGAACCTCTTCACGCCACCCGCGCCCGGCGAGGGCGTGGTGGTGGCGCCGGGCATCGCCGGCGGGGCCAACTGGTCGCCGAGTGCCTATGATCCCACGCGTCATCTCTTCTATGTGGGCGCGCTGCACCTGCCCACGCGCTACATCGCCCACGAGGTGCGCCGGCCCGACGGCAGCGTGCTCCAGTACGCCAGCACCAGCAGACGGGCGAGGCGTCCGGCACGCTGACGGCGCTGGACCTCGCCGCGGGCGGCGCGGTACGCTGGCAGGTGACCACGGCGGAGCCGCTGGTGGGTGGCGTGCTGGCCACGGCGGGGCTGGTCTTCTCGGGCTGGGCAGGGGCGCTTCGCCGCGCTCTCGGCGAGCACGGGCACTGAGCTCTGGTCTGGACGGCCCCGGCCGGCGTCAACGCGCCGCCCATCACCTACCAGGTGGGTGGCCGGCAGTACGTGGCGGTGGCCATCGGCGGCAATGCGCTGTTCGGATTCCCGCAGGGCGACCTGGTGATGGCGTTTGCCCTGCCGCAATAGCGGCGGCTGGCGTCCCGGCCCGATTGGCGTTTTCTTGAGGACCGGCCCGGTCCGGGCCGCCTGACATAGCAGTCCCCCGCACCGCGGCAGCCCGCCGCCGCGCGCGCCCTTCACCCCGAGGTCCCGATGTCGCGTCTCCCCACGCTCCTCGTCTCGCTCCTGGCCGGTGCCGGCGCCCTGGCGGCGCAGCAGGCGCCCGCCGCCCCGGCGGCGGCCCCGCGCGCCGCCCGCGCCCCCGCGGTGGCCACGCCCGCGGGCGCCATCAGCAGCCGCTCCTGCGCCCAGGTCACGGCGGCGCTCCGCGCCCGGCCCATCGGCCGCGCGGTGAAGGGCGCCACCGTCGAGGGCATCACCGAGTACACGCTGCCGAACGGCCTCAAGGTGCTCCTCTTCCCGGACGCCTCGAAGCCCACCGCCACCGTCAACGTCACCTACCTGGTGGGGAGCCGGCACGAGGCCTACGGCGAGACCGGCATGGCGCACCTGCTCGAGCACCTGGTGTTCAAGGGCACGCCCTGCCATCCCAACATCCCGCAGGAGCTCACCAGCCACGGGGCCCGCCCCAACGGCAGCACCTGGTTTGACCGCACCAACTACTTCGAGACCTTCTCGGCCACCGACTCCAACCTCATCTGGGCCCTCGACCTCGAGAGCGACCGGATGCTCAACAGCTGGATCGCCAAGGAGCACCTGCAGAGCGAGTTCACCGTGGTGCGGAACGAGTTCGAGTCGGGGGAGAACGATCCCTTCGGCGTGCTCATGGACCGCACCATCGCCACCGCGTTCCTGTGGCACAACTACGGCAAGTCCACCATCGGCGCCCGCGCCGACATCGAGAACGTGCCGATCGAGCGCCTCCAGGGCTTCTACCGCCGCTGGTACCAGCCCGACAACGCCGTGCTCGTGGTGGCCGGCAAGTTCGAGCCCGCGAAGACCCTCCGCCTCATCGAGGAGCGCTTTGGCCGCCTCCCGCGTCCCAACCGCACGGGGGAGATGAAGCTCTGGCCCACGTACACGCTGGATCCGGTGCAGGACGGCGAGCGCAGCGTCACCCTCCGCCGCGTGGGCGACGTGCAGGTGACCATGTCCGTCTATCACGTCCCCGCCGGCACGCATCCCGACTTCGCCGCCGTGGACGTCCTGGGCCAGATCCTGGGCGACGCTCCCTCCGGCCGCCTCTACAAGGCCCTCGTGGAGCCCAAGCTCGCCGCGCAGGTGGGCGCCTTCTCCTTCCAGCTGCGCGAGCCCGGCGTGCTCATCACCTACGCCCAGGTCCGCAAGGAAGACGACCTCGGCCGGGCCCGCACCGCCATGGACTCGGCGCTCCGCGAGATCGTCAGCCGCCCGCCCAGCAAGGAGGAGGTGGACCGCGCCGCGCAGCAGCTGCTCAAGAACATCGAGCTCAACCTCAACCGCTCCGACGCCGTGGGCCTCGAGCTCTCCGAGTGGGCCGCCATGGGCGACTGGCGGATGCTCTTCCTCCACCGCGACCGCATCCGCAAGGTGACGCCCGAGGACGTGGCCCGCGTGGCCGCCGCCTACATCAAGCCCGAGAACGTCACCACCGGCACCTTCATCCCCACCGAGAAGCCGGACCGCGCCGAGATTCCCCCCACGCCCGACGTGGCCGCCCTGGTCCAGGGCTACAAGGGCGACACGGCGCTGGCCGTCGGGGAGGCGTTCGACCCCTCACCGGCGACCATCGAGCGGCGCACCACCCGGAGCACCCTCCCGGGCGGCCTCCGCATGGCGCTCCTGCCCAAGCAGAACCGCGGCCAGGCGGTGAACGCGGTGCTCACGCTCCGCTTCGGCTCGCTGCAGGCGGTGCAGGGGAAGGCCACCATCGCCGACCTCACCGCCGACATGCTCCGCCGCGGCAGCCGCACCCACACCCGGCAGCAGATCAACGACGAGTTCGACCGCCTCAAGGCGCGCGTGAACATCTTCGGCGGCCCCACCCAGCTGCGCGTGAGCGTGGAGACCACCCGGCCCAACCTGGCCGCCGTGCTCCAGCTGGTCGGGGAGGTGCTCCGCGAGCCCGCCTTCCCGCAGGACGAGTTCGACGCCCTCAAGCGCGAGAACCTCGCCGCACTCGAGGAGCAGCGCTCCGAACCCACCGCGCAGGGCAGCACCGCCTACTCGCGCTACCTGAACCCCTACCCGAAGGGCGACCCGCGCTACGTCTCCACCGTGGACGAGCAGATCGCCGACTACAACGCCGCCACCCTCGACGAAGCGCGCCGCTTCTACGCCGAGTTCTACGGCGCCAGCAACGGCGAGCTCTCGGTGGTGGGCGACTTCGACCCGGCCGAGGTGACGAGCCTGGCCACGCAGCTCTTCGGGTCGTGGAAGAGCCCGCAGCCCTTCCAGCGCGTCCCGCGCGACTACAAGGACGTGACCGCCACCTCCATCACGCTCGAGACGCCGGACAAGGCCAACGCCTTCATGCTGGCCGGCATGAACCTCCAGGTCCGCGACGACGATCCGCAGTACGCCGCGCTCCTGCTCGGCAACTACATGCTCGGCGGCGGCTTCCTCAACTCCCGCCTGGCCACGCGCATCCGGCAGAAGGAGGGGATCAGCTACGGCGTGGGCTCCGGCCTCTCGGCCAGCCCCATGGACTCGGTGGGGAGCTTCCAGACCTACGCCATCTACGCCCCCGAGAACGCGGCCCGGCTCGAGGCGGCGTTCCGGGAGGAGATCGACAAGGTGCTCAAGGACGGGTTCACGGCTGACGAGGTCCGGGAGGCGCGGAGCGGCTGGCTGCAGTCCCGCCAGGTGAGCCGAGCCCAGGACCCGGCGCTCGCCAGCCAGCTGGCGGAAGGCATGTTCATCGGCCGGACGCTCGCCTTTGACCAGGCCCTCGAGGCCCGGGTGGCGGCCCTCACGCCGGAGCAGGTGAATGCGGCCATCCGGAAGTTCATTGACCCGAGCCGGATCACCATCGTGAAGGCCGGGGACTTCGCCAAGGCCAAGGCGGCGACCCCGGCGCAGCCGTGACGCGATTGTCGCGGCCTTGCAACAGACCGGGCGCTTCGCGGGCGGTCGTCACGCCCGGACCCTAAACCGGGTGAGCTGGCGTGACGTAACTTCAATTCCGGCAATGGGATTAGCAGGCTTCACAATCCGCCCCCCATCGACACAGTTTGTGCCCGTGGGGGGCAAGGTTTTTCTCGTCCCCCGTCCTCCAAGGTTGCTTCCCATGGGTCTCTTCCGGTCCCTGGTCCGGCTGGCGCACGCCTGCGGGCTGCTCGTGCTCGTGGGGGCCGGCCTGCCCGGGGACCTCGTCGCCGCGCCGGAGCCGGCGGGCCAGCCGTTCACCTTCGTGGTGATCGGGCACCTGCGGGGCGGCAAGGAGAAGACCCTCTACGCCCGCATGGACGAGCTGCTGGCGGAGGGGCGTGCCGCCAAGCCGGACCTCATCTTCCTGACCGGCGACCTGATCTGGGGGGATGTCGAGGACTCGCTGACCAGCCGCGCGTCCATCGTGGCGCAGTGGGACGCGCTCGACGCCCGGCTCAACACCCTCGGCGTCCCGATCTACCGGGTGCCGGGCAACCACGACCTGCACGACCCGGTGACCCGGGACGTCTTCTACGAGCGCTACGGGAAGCTGCCGCGGGTGGTCACCTTCCGCGGCTCCCGCTTCTTCCTGTTCAACACCGTCTTCACCCCTGAGGGCAACCAGGCCACGCCCATCAAGCTCACCAAGACGGTGCGCCTCGACTCGGCCCAGGTGGGCTTCCTGCGCGACGAACTCGCCAAGGCCCCCGCCGAGCACGACTTCCTGGTGATGCACAGCGAGCGTTGGTTCTACGAGCACGACCCCTGGTGGACCGAGGTGCACCCGCTGCTCGCGGAGCGCCGCGTGAACGCGGTCCTCACCGGCGACCTCGGGCCGGCGATGTACACCCACATGGTGCAGGACAGCGTGCAGTACTTCCGCACCACGCTCAACGCCATCGTGGACAGCGGGCGTCAGCGCCGATGCGCCGCAGGGGCTCATCCGCACGCTCCAGTTCGAGAACTTCCTGCAGGTCCGGGTGAACGGGCCCGAGGTGCAGTACGCGGTGCGGATCGTGGGCGCCACGACCTCGCCCGCGTTTGGCCCCGACCGCTGGCGCGCCATCTTCGGCGACGAGCCCGACCCGGGGCGGTACTACGACCCCGCCTCCTACGCCGTCAAGGCGAAGGTGCGGCCCCCGCCCAGCCTGCTGGCGCGCGTGCGCTCGGAACTCTCTCCCAAGCGGGCCGTTGCCCTGCTTGGGCTGCTCGGCCTCGTGTTCGTCGCCGGGTACCTGCTTGGCACTGCCCGTGGCCGCGCCGCGCGGCCCGCCCGCTGATCCCTCACCCGCACCCGCTGTAAGGAGCTTCCGTGGAGCAATTCCTCGCGACCCAGAAGGGCGAGATCCCCGTCCTGGGCTTCCTGGTCAACCTGCTGCTCACCGCGATCCTCTGCTGGGTGCTGGGCCAGCTGTACACCCGCTACGGGCACGCGCCGTCCAACCGGCGCGCCTTCGCCCGCAACTTCGTGCTGCTCGGCGTGACGACCATGGTGATCATCACCATCGTGAAGTCGTCGCTGGCGCTGTCGCTGGGCCTGGTGGGCGCGCTCTCCATTGTGCGCTTCCGCGCGGCGATCAAGGAGCCCGAGGAGCTCACCTACCTGTTCCTCTGCATTTCCCTGGGCCTGGGCTTCGGCGCCGACCAGGTGTGGATCTCGCTCATCGCCTTCCTGGTGGTGGCGGGGATCATCGTGCTCAAGGGCACGGCCAAGAAGAAGGAGGAAGTGCGCCACCTCCACCTCACGGTCTCGGTGGCGGACGCGGCGGGGCTCACGCTGGCGGGGATCATCGACGTGCTCAAGAAGCACTGCGCCGGCCTCTCGCTCACCCGCTTCGACGAGGGCAACGGCCAGCTCGAGGCGTCGTTCACCGCCGACCTCGACGGCTACCCCGCGCTCGGCGAGGCCTCGGCGGAGCTGCGCCGGCTCAACCCGGGCGTCCGGGTGAGCTTCCTCAACTACGAGGAGCTCGGGAGCTAAGGTGCGGATCAAGGCGCGGCCGGACGAGACGCGGTCCTGGCTCGGGGCAACCGCCCGGAGCCGGCGCACGCTCTTCGTCCTCTATACGGTGGCGGTGATCGTGCTGGGCGCGGTGCTGCACCGCGTGGGGGCGCTCGGGCCCGTGGTGGAGCTCGCCACGCCGCGGACCTTCACGTTGCTCACCCGGCGCGCGGAGGCGATGCTGGTGCAGCCCGAGCGGCTCACCATCGACATCGCGCACAAGGACTTCATGAACCTGGCGCACCAGCGCGACGTGGCGCTGCAGAAGCAGGTGCTCCAGGTGTCGGACGCGGACGTGGTGCGCGCCACCGTACGCTGGCGCGACAAAGTGATCCCCGTGAAGCTCCGCCTCAAGGGCGACCTCACCGACCACCTCGAGGGCGACAAGTGGTCGTTCCGGATCATCGCGCAGAAGGACAGCACGGTGCTCGGGATGAAGCAGTTCTCCCTGCAGCACCCGCGCACCCGTTACTACCTGTGGGAGCGGGTGTACCAGGACGCCATGCGGCGCGAGGACGTGACGGCGCTCCGCTACGAGTTCGTCAACGTCACCATCAACGGCAAGGACCTCGGCGTCTACGCGCTCGAGGAGGCGTTCGAGACGCGCCTCATCGAGAACAACCGCCGCAAGGACGGCCCGATCATCCGCTTCAACGAGGACATCCTCTGGGGCGAGCTGGCGCGGCAGGTGTCCGTCGCCCCCTCGGACCGCGGGGCGGTGGCCGGCGCGGGCAGCTACCAGTCGAGCGACCTCGACGCCTTCGGCTCGAGCAAGTGGATGGCCACCCCGGGCGGCCGGAACCAGTTCCTCTCGGCCATTACGCTGCTCGAGGGGTTCCGCACGGGGAAGTTCCGCGTGGCGGAGGCGTTCGACGCGCCGCAGCTGGCGCGCTTCTTCGCGCTCACCGACCTGATGCGGGCCTGGCACGGGGCGGGGAACTGGCCCAACGCGCGCTTCTACTACAACCCGATCTCCAACCGGCTGGAGCCCATCGCCTTCGACGGCTACAACCGCGAGGCGCCGGGCAAGCCGGGGCTGCTGGCGCTCACGGCGCTCGATGAATCGAAGGAGCCGGCGGCGCGCGAGTACATCTCGCGCTTCTTTGCCGACACCGCCTTCTACCGCCTGTACCTGGCCGAGCTGGAGCGGGTGAGCGACTCGAGCTACGTCGAGTCGATGATCCGCGCCCTGACCGACAGCACCCGCACCGCGCTCAAGATCATCCAGCGGGAGTTCCCCGAGCAGGAGCTCGACTGGACCGAGGTGCGCCGCTCGGCCGAGTTCATCCGCATCGCGCTGCACCCGCCCAAGGCGGTGCAGGCGTACTACCGGCGCACGGCCGACGGCCGCCTCGAGCTCGAGGTGGCCAACATGGCCGCGCTCCCGGTCCGCATCGTGGGCCTGCAGCGCGACTCCACCCTCTACCGCACCGACACCCTGCCGCTGGCCGGGAAGCAGGCGGCGCTGCCGCTCCGCTTCGAGCCCATGCGCCTGGCGCTCCCGGCCGGCTTCACCTGGCCCGACACGGCTGACGCCCCGCTCCGGGTGCGGTACCAGCTGCTCGGCTCCGCGCGCGTGGACGTGGCCGACGTCTTCCCCTACCCGCACGACGGCCTCGGCGAGACGGTGCTCCGGGACCGGCCGCTCATGGAGCCGGGCAACGTGCGCTCCTTCCCCTTCCTGACGGTGGACGAGGCGGGCGGCCGCATCGGCATCCGGCCGGGGAGCTGGACCATCGACCGGCCGATGATCATCCCGGCGGGCTACCGGCTCTTCGCGGCGGCGGGGACGCACCTCGACCTGGTGCGGGGCGGCCTCATCGTCACTCGCTCGCCGATCGACTGGCAGGGCACCGAGGACGATCCGGTGGTGGTGGAGTCGTCGGACAGCAGCGGGATGGGCGTCATCGTGATGCAGGCGGGCGGGCGCTCCACGGTGCGGCACGTCCGCTTCCATGGGCTCCGCAACGCCAAGATCGAGGGCTGGGAGATGACCGGGGCGGTGGAGTTCTACGAGAGCCCGGTGGACATCGCGCGGAGCTCGTTCGAGAACAACCACTCCGAGGACGCGCTCCACATCATGCGCACGACGTTCACGATCGACTCGTCCAGCTTCAGCGGCACCACCTCCGACGCGTTCGACGTGGACTTCGGGGTGGGCACCGTGAGCCACAGCCGGTTCACGAACCTGGGCAACGACGGCATCGACGCCTCCGGCACCACCATCACCCTCGACGACGTCCGGGTGGAGGCGGCCGGCGACAAGGGCGTGAGCGCCGGCGAGGTGAGCACGCTGAACGGGCGGAACGTCACGGTGGTGGGCGCCGCCATCGGCATCGCGAGCAAGGACCGGTCGGTCATCACCCTGAGCAACGTGCGGCTCGAAGGCGGGCAGATCGGCATCACCGCCTATCGCAAGAAGAGCGAGTACGGCCCGGCGCAGGTCCGCATCAACGGCCTGACCGAGTCGGGGCAGAAGCTGCCCTACATGATCGAGAAGGAGTCGAGCCTCGTGGTGGACGGGCGGGCCCTGCCGGCCGACCGGCTCTTCGTGGCGGACAGTCTCTACGGGGCGGTCTATGGCAAGGCCAGCGTCCGCTGACCCGGCCGCCGGCGCCGAGGGCGCCTGGCGGTACGAGCGCAAGTTCCTGGTCCGCGAGGTCGACCCGCGGCTGGTGGAGCACGCGGTGCGGATCCACCCGGCGCACTTTCGCGAGATCTACCACCAGCGCTGGATCAACAACATCTATTTCGACTCGGCGCCCCTCCAGCTCCTGCGGGATGCGGTGCAGGGCCACGGCGAGCGCCTCAAGGCGCGGATCCGCTGGTACGGCGACTTGTTCGGCCGGGTGGCGCGGCCGGTGCTCGAGCTCAAGCGGAAGCACGCGCTGGTGGGCACCAAGGACAACTACCCGCTGCCGGCCTTCGACTTCGATCGCGCCGGCGCGCTCCCCCCGCTTGGCGCCTGGTTCGGCGACCTGGCGTGGCCCATGGAATTGACGGGCACCCTCGCGGGGCTCCGGCCGGCACTCATCAATCGGTACTCGCGGCGCTACTTTGCCACGCCGGATGGGCGATTCCGCCTGACCATCGACCGGGACATCCAGTACCTCTCCCCGGCGCCCGGCCGGCTCCCGGCCCGGCCCCACCCGCGTGACGGCCTCATCACGGTGGTGGAGCTCAAGTATGCCGCCCAGGACGAGCTGGAGGCGGACCGGGTCACCCACCGGTTCCCCTTCCTGGTCACCAAGAACTCGAAGTACGTGAACGGGATGATGCGGGTGGGCCGCCGCTAGGCACCCCGGCCCGCCCCGGCTGCCGCAGGATCCCCGCCGGCACATTAGTTTACGGTCATGCCCACGCGCCCCTTCTATTACCGCGAGACCGCCGGCATCCGGATCACGGTCCGGCCGCTCTACCTGCCGGAGCGCTCGCGGCCCGACCGCCACGAGTACGTGTTCGCGTACTTCGTGCGGATCGAGAACGTCGGGCCGCAGGCGGCGCAGCTGCTTTCACGGCGCTGGCTCATCCACGACTCCACCGGCGAGGAAACCGTGGTGGAGGGCGAGGGCGTGGTGGGCCAGCAGCCCCACCTCGAGCCTGGCCAGCTGCACGAGTACCAGAGCTTCTGCCCCCTCAAGTCGCCCCAGGGCTATATGGAAGGCGAATACGCCTTCGTCCGCCCCGACGGCACCCGCTTCACCGCCGCGATCCCCCGCTTCCAGCTCGCCGCCAACGAGCTCAATGACCCCTACATCTGAGGCGGGTCCGGCCGGCCTGCCGGCCCGCTTTGCCCGTGCCATGCGCCGCCTTGCCCTGGGTGAGCGGCCGCTCCTGCTCGCGGTCTCGGGCGGGCTCGACTCCACGGTGCTGCTGGACCTCGCGGTGCGCTGGCGCGCCGACGCGGGTGCGGGCGCACCGACGCTCCTCGTGGCCCACGTGGACCACGGGATCCACCCGGAGAGCGGGGAGGTGGCGCGGCGGGTCGAGCGCCTGGCCGGCGCCCACGGCCTCCGGACGGTGGGCGTGCGACTCGAGCTCAGCGCCGAGGCCTCGGAGACACGCGCGCGGCAGGCCCGGCTGGCGTGGCTGCGTGAGGCGCGGCGGCGCACCGGCGCTGGCTGGATCCTCACCGCGCACCACGCCGACGACCAGCGCGAGACCGTGCTGATGCGGCTTCTCCACGGCTCCGGTCCAGCGGGCCTGGCGGGCATGAGTGCCCGCGGGCGCGAGGTGGCGCGGCCGCTGCTCGGGATCACCCGGGCGGACCTGAGAGCCTATGCGGAGGCGCGGCGTCTCAGCTGGTGGGAGGATCCCGCCAATGAGGATTCCCGCCACTTCCGCTCGTGGGTGCGGACCACGCTACTTCCAGCCGCGGCGGCGCGTGCCCCGCGCGGGCTGGCGCGGCTCGACGAGGCCGCGCGCCATGCCGCCCGGGATCGCCGGGCCTGGGGCGAGGCGCTGCGGGAATGGCCCGGGCTCGGGTACCGGCAGGAGGGCGGGGTGGCCTCGCTCGACTGGACGGCACTCGGGGCGCTCCCCCGGGCCCTGCAGGGGGCCCTTGCCGGGGCCCTGATCCGCGAGGCCGGGGCGGTGGCGGGCGCGCGCGCGGTGCATCGCGCGCTCCAGACGTTGAACGGCGGCGCCAGCGGCAGCCGGGCCGATCTCACGGGCGGCTGGCAGCTGGGCCTCTCCTTCGGGCGGCTCGAGGTCCTTGCGCCAGCCCGGAACGCCGACAGCGGCGTACGTCTAGTGGAGGGAGCGGCCGGCGAGGAGCACTGGGGCGAGTGGACCATCCGCTGGCGGGCCGAGGCGGCGCCGCCGGAGCAGCAGCGCGACGGTCGCACGGCGTGGTTCATCCCCGGCACCTTGATGGTCCGGGGCTGGCGGCCGGGGGATCGTCTTGCACCACTCAGGGGTAGAGGACATCGACTGGCCGCGCAGTGCTTCCAGGAGGCGCGGATCGCGGCCACCCGCCGGAAGGCGTGGCCCGTGGTGACGGAGCCCGAGGCGGGCGAGCTGGCCTGGATCCCGGGCGTCTGCCGGTCCGAGGCGCGGGTGCCGGCGGCGGGCGCCCCGGCGCTCCGGGTGGAGGTGGAGCCCCGTGCATGATCCCCGGCTCGGTGAGCGGCGCATCACGCGCGTGGTCTACGATGCCGATACCATCCGGCAGCGGGTGCGGGAACTGGGTTCCGAGATCACCCGGGCCTACCCCGACGGGGACCTGCTGCTCATCGGGCTGTTGAAGGGCAGCTTCATGTTCCTCGCCGACCTGGTGCGGGAGGTGAGGCGGCCGGCGCAGGTGGACTTCCTGGTGGCCAGCAGCTACGGCAGCGGGAAGGTGTCGAGCGGGGAGGTGCGGCTCCTCTACGAGCCCTCCACCCCGCTGGCGGACAGGCAGATCGTGCTGGTTGAGGATATAATTGACAGTGGCCGTACCCTGGCCTCGCTGGTGGAGCGGTTGCGCTCCCGGCGGCCCAGGAGCCTCGCGATCTGCGCGCTGCTGGACAAGCGCATCGCGGCCCCCCAGCCGGAACTGCGGTTCGTGGGGTTCGAGGCACCGACCAGCTTCCTGGTCGGCTATGGCCTGGATCACGCGGAGGATTTCCGGCACCTCCCGTACATCGCGGAAGTGGACTGAATGGCCGAACGCATGCCCCCGACGCCCCGCCCGGACTGGCGGAGCCTGAGCAAGAACCTCGCGCTCTGGGTCCTCGTTGCGCTCGTGGCAATGGCGCTGTTCCAGCTCATGAACAGCCAGCGCGGCGGGATGCAGGAGTTCACCTATACGGCGTTCAAGGAACAGCTGGCCGCCGGCAACGTGAAGCGCGTCGTCGTCTACGACGGCAAGCAGCTCGAGGGCGATTTCGTCACCGAGGTGCGCCAGGACAACCGGCCCGCCAAGAGCTTCATGGTCCTCCTGCCCATCCGGGACAGCGAGGAGTTCCTGGCCGAGCTGGAGAAGAGCGGCGTGCCGATCTCGGCCAAGGAGCCGAAGATCGGGGTCGCCGCCTTCGTCATCGCGGCGCTGCCGTGGATCGTCATCATCGGCCTCTGGGTGTTCCTGCTCCGCCAGCTGCAGGCGGGCGGGAGCCGGGCGTTCAGCTTCGGGAAGAGCAAGGCCAAGCTGCTCTCCGGCGACACCCCCAAGCTCACCTTCGCCGACGTGGCGGGCGCCGACGAGGCCAAGGTGGAGCTGCAGGAGGTCATCGAGTTCCTCAAGGACCCGGGCAAGTTCACCCGCCTCGGCGGGCGGCTCCCCAAGGGCGCGCTCCTGGTGGGCCCCCCGGGCACCGGCAAGACGCTCCTCGCCAAGGCCGTGGCCGGCGAGGCGGGGCGCCCCTTCTTCTCGATGTCGGGCTCCGACTTCGTGGAGATGTTCGTGGGCGTCGGCGCCAGCCGGGTCCGCGACCTCTTTGAGCAGGGCAAGGCGCACGCCCCCTGCATCATCTTCATCGACGAGATCGACGCCGTGGGCCGCCATCGTGGCGCGGGCCTGGGCGGCGGGCACGATGAGCGGGAGCAGACGCTCAACCAGCTGCTCGTGGAGATGGACGGCTTCGAGTCCAATGACGGCGTGATCCTCATTGCCGCCACCAACCGGCCCGACGTGCTGGACCCGGCGCTGCTGCGCCCGGGCCGCTTCGACCGCCAGATCGTGGTGGACGCGCCCGACGTGAAGGGCCGCGAGGGGATCCTGCGCGTGCACACGCGGAAGATCCCGCTGGCCGCCGACGTCTCGCTCGAGACCATCGCCAAGGGCACGCCGGGGATGGCGGGTGCAGACCTCGCCAACCTGGTGAACGAGGCGGCGCTGCTCGCCGCGCGGCGCAACAAGTCGCTGGTGGACATGCAGGACTTCGAGGACGCCAAGGACAAGGTGATGCTTGGCGTGGAGCGGAAGAGCCTGGTGCTCTCCGAGGACGAGCGCCGGCTCACGGCGTACCACGAGGCCGGGCACACGGTGGTGTCGCTCAAGACCGAGGGCTCGGACCCGATTCACAAGGTCACCATCGTGCCGCGCGGCCGCGCCCTCGGGCTCATGATGAGCCTGCCGGACAAGGACCGCTACGGCCAGACCAAGGAGTGGCTCATCGGTCGCCTGGCCATCGCCTTCGGCGGGCGGGTGGCGGAGGAGCTCATCTTCGGCGCCAACAAGGTGACCACGGGCGCCGGCAGCGACATCCAGCAGGCGACGACCATCGCGCGCCGCATGGTGACGCAGTTCGGCATGAGCGACAAGATCGGCATGATGGCCGTCGGGGACCGGGAGCAGGAGATCTTCCTGGGCCGCGAGTTCGGCCAGCGGCGCGAGATCTCGGAGCGCACCGCCCAGCTGGTGGACGACGAGGTGAAGCGCTTCCTCGACGAGGCGCACGAGAACGCCCGCAAGCTCCTGATGGAGCACCGGGTGCTGCTCGACCAGATCGCTGCCGCGCTGCTCGAGCGCGAGACCATCGACCGCGAGGACATCGACATCCTGGCGACGGGCGGCACGCTGCCGCCGATGAGCAGCTCGGCGCCGCCCCCGCCGGCGCCGCCGCAGCCTGCCCGCATCAGCGAGCCGGCCCCGCAGCGCAAGCCGATCCTCGGCGCACCGCCGCCGGAGCCCATGGGCGCGTGATCGCCCGGGCGCTTGCCGCCCACTCCCCGCGCGCGGTCCGCGACGCGCTCCGCGCCCGGGGATGGGACGAGGTGAAGGCCGACGCCGCCGCCGGGGCACTCCGCCCGGCGGCGGTGGAGCTTGTCGGCCTGGAGATGGGCACCGTCATGGCGCTCCTGCGCCATGCGCAGCAGCTCGGCCTCGAGATCCTCACCGGCGAGGACTGGGCCATCGTGGCCGGCAGCGAAGCGCGCCTCGGCGCGCTGGCCCGGCCCTGGACCGTGCCGCCCGCGCTGGCCGAGGTGGCGGAGCGGGTGGGCCGGGCGCTGGCGCCCGAGGCCCCGAGCCACTGGACCATCCGGCAGCGAAGCCTGTCGCTGGCGCGGCCCATCCTCTTCGGCATCCTCAACATCACCCCCGATTCCTTCTCCGACGGCGGGAAGTTCCTCTCCCCCGACGCGGCGCTGGCGCAGGCGGACCGCCTCCTTGCCGAGGGGGCGGACGTGCTGGACGTGGGCGGGGAATCCACGCGGCC
>JBGAOL010000051.1:0-14965 GCA_044221825.1 Gemmatimonadales bacterium | reverse complement strand
AACTCCGCCGGACCACGAGGCGGACGACACGCCGGAACCCGGGCGTCAGGAACCGCTCCAGCACGTCCCCGCCCCCCTGGTTCACGTTGAAGGTCCCGAAGGTGGCGTACTTGTTCTGAAAGATGTTGTTGCCCACCGCCACGATCTCCCACCCCGCCCCGCGCCAGCCCAGCCGCGCGTCGGCCACGAAGTAGCCGTCGAGCTTGGCCTCCTCGTTGGCCTCGTCGCCGCGGAGCCACTGGCTGCCGATGTAGCGCCCGTCCGCGCCGGCGAAGAAGCCCTTCGGCAGCACCAGCGACGCGCCCACCTTCACCTGGTGGTTGGGCACCAGCGGCATCTCGTCCCCCGGCTCCACCTCGTTCTCGCCGCCGAAGTCCTCGCGGATGGAGAAGATCTCGGCGGTGGCCTGGTAGGTGGCCTTGGTGTAGGCGTAGTTGGCGTAGAGGGTGTGGCCGCCGGCCAGGAAGAGCTGGCCCGACAGCTCCACGCCCACCCGGCGGGTCTTGTCGAGGTTGTCGAAGTAGCCCTCGATGGTGGAGCCGCTCGGCGACGAGTCGGAGGCGAAGAGCCCGATGTCGTCCCGCACGTCGGTGCGGTACGCGCTGCCGCCGAGGAGGGCGTTCCCCACCAGGAGCTGGCCGCCCACCTCGTAGGTGACGGCCTTCACCGGCTTGATCGGCGGGTCGTCGCCCAGGGCAAAGGGCAGCGGGCAGGGCTCGGCCTCGTCGGCGCAGGCCAGCTCGATCACGGCGGGCGCCCGATAGGCGGCCCCCACCGAGCCGTACAGCGTGAGGCCGCTTCCCGCGTCCACGCTCACGCCCGCCTTGGGGCTCAGGCGGCTGTAGGAGCTGGTGGTGTCGCGGGTGTGGTCCAGCTGGTTCCGGAAGGGGATGCGCACATAGTCGTAGCGCGCGCCCGCGGAGAAGGTGACGCGCCCGGTGGTGAGGTCGGCGAGCGCGTAGGTGCCGAGGTCCCAGGTGGGGCTTTTCACGAAGGTGGTCTGCGTGCTCGGGCCGCCGAACTTGCTCGAGTCCGCGAACAGCTCCACCTCGGTGCGCGCCGTGGACCCCTCGGCCCCCACGCGGAGGCCCAGGTTGGCGGCGCCGAGGCTCCGGTCCCAGCGGTAGTCCAGCGACGCGCCCGCCACGAAGTTGCGTGAGCGGCCAAGGTTGTCGGGGTCGGCGGCCTGGTTGACGTTGAACCGCTCCGCCCGGTGGCGCCGCGCGTACACCGAGGCCGAGAACTGCCCGGTGGCGGAGCGGCGGTAGCCGCTCACGGAGAGCTGCAGGTTGTTCAGGTCCTCGTAGTCGCCGGTGGAGAGGTTCGAGTCCGGCGCCACGCGGAAAACGCTGAGCGGGAGCGAGCCCGCGGTCTCGGCGTACGACTTGGCCCCGTACCCCTGGAACCGGATGCCCCACGCCTCGGTGAGGCGGCCGAGGTTGAAGAAGCCGTTGTACTGCTCCGCGCCCGTGTCCTGCCGCCACCCGTCCTCGCGGTCGTAGCCGCCGCCGGCGTAGTAGCTCCACCGCCCCTGCCCCAGCGACCCGGCGATGCTGGCGTCGGTGCCGAAGGTCTTGTAGTTGCCGCCGGAGACTTCCAGTTCACCGCGGGTGGGACCGCCGCCGTTGTTGGTCACCAGGTTCACCGAGCCGCCGAGCGAGTTCCGGCCCAGCAGGCTCGCGGTGCCCGACATGATCTCCACCCGGGTGACGTGCTCCATCGGGAGCAGGTCGAAGTTCACCTGCGCCGCGTCGGGCTCGTTCTGGCGCACGCCGTCGAGGAATACCGAGATCCCCTGCGGCAGCCCCACCACCGGCGAGGCAAAGAAGCCGCGCGAGGAGAGCGACATCTTGTAGCTGGCGCCGAGGTCGTCGTACGCGGAAATGCCGGCCTGGGTGGCGAGCAGGTCGGAGATGAGGCGCGGCTCGCTGGCCTCGATCTGGCCGCGGGAGATCGTGGTGGTGCGCGCCGGGATGCCGGACCCGATCCGGGGGCCGGTCGGCGCCAGGATGGAGCCGACGACCTCGATGGGCGCCAGGACCACGGCGGAGTCGCGCCGGGTGCTGTCCGGTTGCTGGGCAGCGAGGGGTGCGGCGGCGAGCAGGCTTGCGGCCAGCCCCAACGGGGCGAGTCGGCGGAAAGGCGTCACGAGTTGTGGGTGTCGAGAGGGTGAGAAGCGGCGGCTCCGCCGGTCAACGCAGCCGCAGGGGCGATCCGCGAGTGTCGGGCACCTCGTAGATCGCGGCCATGGTGATGAGGTCGGGGGCCACGCCCACGACCACGAGTGCATCGTCATCCTTGCCGCCGCCGTCGTAGTCCAGGCAGCAGAACTGGCGCGCCGACTCGGCCCGCACCGGTTCCCGCATCAGGCGCGCGGGGCCAGACTGCTCGTAGCGCACCGGATCGCCGGGGGTGAAGCTCCCGCTCCGGTCCTTGTCCTCGTAGATGGCCAGGCGCCTCACGGTGACGCCGCCCCGGCTCTCCACCACGAGCCCGTCGTCGGCATCGCCGCCGCCGTCGAGGTCCTCGCAGCACCGGTCGAACCGCTGCGTGGCTCCCGGTGTGGCGACGACCCAGATCACCATCGCGGCCACGCCCGCCAGCAGGCCCAACAGCACGGGCCGGAAACGGTGCGGTGGCGCCGCCCGCGGTCCCTCCCCCCGGCGATGCCGCCCGAGGACCTCCGGGCCCAGGGAGGCGCGGGGCTCGAAGCGCACCTGTTCGAGAATACGCTCCAGATCGCCAGCGTCACGCGGGGTCACGACTCGGCCTCCATGAGCCCACGGAGCCGGGTGAGCGCCCGCCAGAGCCGGGTGCGCACCGCGCTCTCCCGGATGCCGAGCAGCTCGGCGATGTGGGGGGAATCGAAGCCACTGCCGTAGCGCAGGCTGATGATCTCGCGGTCGGCGTCCGACAACTCGGCCACGGCGGCGAGGAGCAGCGCCACCCGCTCCTCGAACAGGAGCCGCTCCTCGGCGCTCGGCGCGTCCGAGGCCAGGTCGCGCATCTGGCCAATGGAGATGTGCCGCCGGATGCGCGCCCGCCGGAGGTAGTCCCGCACGGTGTTCTTGGCGATCCGGAACAGCCAGCTCTCCGGGCTGCCCTTCGCCGCGTCGTAGCGATCGGCGGCCCGGAAGGCCTTCAGGAAGGTGTCGGCCGTGACGTCTTCCGCCGCATCCGCCGTGGGCAGGTGAAAGCGGACGTAGCGGTAGATGGCGGTACCGTACGCCTCGTACCAGGCCTGGTGGCGCTGTTCGAGGTCGCTGGCGGGGGCTGCCGGAGCCGGGGCCTGGAGCGGGTGGGGTTCAGCCATGACGCCAGAGTATACGCGCCGACCCGGGCGGTGTCACAGGTCCGGGGCCTCGGTGGGGGGGGGCGGTGAGGGGTTCACCGCAGAGGCGCGGAGGCGCGGAGGGCCGCAGAGGACCTACGCTCGGAGCGGGCAGACCCTCTCCGGGTGAGTGCCGTGAATTGAGGGTGGTCTGGCAGCATGGGTGCGGAACGGTGCCGAACCCCAACCAACACCCCCAAAAAACACCACGGGCTCACCTCGCGGTGAGCCCCACCATCCCCGAGCAGTTCCTCTGCGGCCCTCCGCGCCTCCGCGCCTCTGCGGTGAACCGCTCGAGCAACCCCCTAGAACGCCGCCAGCCCCGTCACCGCCTCGCCGAGGATCAGCGAGTGCATGTCGTGCGTCCCCTCGTACGTGTACACCGACTCGAGGTTGGCCAGGTGCCGCATCGCATGGTACTCGGCCAGGATGCCGTTGGCGCCGAGGAGCCGGCGCGCCTCGCGGGCGCACTCGCAGGCCATGTCCACGTTGTTCCGCTTGGCCAGCGACACCTGCTGCGGCGTCATGGTGCCCGCGTCCTTGAGCCGGCCCAGCTGCAGGGCCAGGAGCTGGGCCTTGGTGATCTCGGTCAGCATGTCGGCCAGGCGCACCTGCTGGATCTGGGTCTGCGCGATGGGCCGGTTGAACATCACGCGGTTCTTGGCGTAGGAGAGCGCCTCGTCGTAGCACGCCATGGCGGCCCCGGTGGCGCCCCAGGCAATGCCGTAGCGCGCCTGGGTGAGGCACATGAGCGGGCTCTTGAGCCCGCCGCTCTTCGGGAGCAGCGCGTCCTTGGGCAGGTGCACGTCCTGCAGCACCAGCTCGCTGGTGTCGGAGGCGCGGAGGGAGAGCTTCCCCTTCTGGTCCTTCGCCGTGAACCCCTTGGTGCCCGTGGGGACGATGAAGCCACGGACCGACTTCGCGTCGTCGAGCGATCCCGTCTTGGCCCACACGATGGCCACCGTGGCCTGCGAGCCGTTGGTGATCCACATCTTGGCGCCGTTCAGCACCCAGCCGTCGGCGGTCTCCCGCGCGGTGGTGATCATCCCGCCGGGATTGGAGCCGAAGTCCGGCTCCGTGAGCCCGAAGCAGCCGATCTCGGTGCCCGCCGCGAGGCCCGGCAGCCAGCGCCGCCGCTGCTCCTCCGAGCCGAAGGCGTAGATGGGATACATCACCAGCGCGCCCTGCACCGAGGCAAAGGAGCGGATGCCGCTGTCGCCCCGCTCGAGCTCCTGCATGATGAGGCCGTACGCCACGTTGTTGAGCCCGGCGCAGCCGTACTCCTCCGGCAGGTTGGCGCCGAGGAGGCCCAGCTCGGCCATGCCGGGGATCAGTTCCCTGGGGAACCGCCCCTCCACGTGGCACTCGCCGATGATGGGCATGAGGTGCTGGTCCACCCAGCTCCGCACCGTGTCGCGCACGGCGCGCTCCTCCTCGGAGAGGAGCCCGTCGATACCGTAGAAGTCCACCCCGGTGAATGCCATGGAATCCCCCTAGACCTGGCGCACGGCGCGCGGCTCGATGCCCACCGCGCGCGCCTTCTGCCGGAATTCGTTGCCGTGGTCCACCGGCCGGCCGGTCTCGGCCTGCCACTGGTGCACCATCTCGTGGAGCAGGGTGTCGGCCACGGAGAGCCAGCCGTCCCGGCGCAGGTGCGCCCGCGAGATGGCGATGTGCACCGGCCTCCCCGTGGCCCGCTCCAGCCGGAGCTCGCCCAGCCGCCGCTCCATCCGGCCGGAGAGGCGGATGGTGATGGGCTGCAGCTCGGCGCCGAAGTGGCGGGCGTTGAGCGCGGCGTGGAGCTGGCGGAGCTTCTCGATCACCGGCCGGTCGGCGGGCCGCACCTTGGGCGGCCCCTTCTTCTCCCGCGGCGCGTAGCGCTCGGCCGGGAAGGCCAGGAACACCTTCCGCGCGTCGAGCCGCGAGGCGCGGCGCATCCCCGGCGTCACGAACCGCACGATGGCGCGGAGCACCTCGTCCGGCGCGTCGGCGTAGCCCTCGTGCACCCGGAAGACGCGGCCCGGGGTCCACGAGATCATCACCTGCTCGTTGCGGTGCGTGGTGAGGCGCGGGAAGGGCGGAAGCCCAAGGGCCGTGAGCCGGGCCAGCAGCTGCTCGCTGCCGGCGCCGCGGGGACGGGGCGCGGGTGCCGCCGGCGCCGGCCCTGGCGGCGCCGGGCGGGCAGGCGCCGGGACTGGCGCGGGCGCCCCGAACAGGTCAGCGAACAGGCTGAGCTGCAGCACCCCGGGTCCTCGCGTACATCGCCGTGTCGCCCTGGCGGAAGGTGGCGTGGGCGCAATCGTAGAGCTGGGACTCCACGATGATCCGGTCGCCGGTGAGCCGGAGCAGGTTGAAGGCCGAGACCCGGCCACCCCGCGTGCGGATGCAGTGGGTGCCGGCGGTACTCACCACCACCCGGCCGTCGAGCTGGCCGCTGCCCTCGGTGTGGTCGTGGCCGCAGCAGACCAGGTCGGCGCCGCTCTCCACCAGGCGCCGCTGGGCCTGCCGCGGCCGCGCCAGCCCCCAGCGGTGCGACACGACACCCGGCAGCACGTTGTGGTGCAGCACCGCGATCCGCACCTTGTGCGCCGGCGCCGCGGCGAAGAGCCGCGTGACCCGCGCCACCTCGCTGGCGGGCAGGTCGCCCTTCACCGAGCAGTCGTTGGGGTTCCCCGTCAGCGAGCCCCACGAGAGCCCGTTGGCCGAGAGCATGCCGGCGATGATCACGTCGTCGAGCTCGAGCACCGGCGTCAGGTCCTCGCCGAAGTAGCGTCGCCACTTGCCGTACATCACCCGCGTGCCGAGCAGGCCGAGCGGGCTGCGCCACCATTGCACGTCGTGGTTGCCGGGCACCAGGTGCACCGGCGCGTGCTGCCGGAGCCCGTCGAGGTAGCGCATGGCCGCCTGGAGCTCGCCGTGGCGGGCGCGCAGCGACACGTCGCCCGAGACGATGATGGCGTCGAGCTCCAGCGTCGGGAGGAAGCGCTCGAGCGCCACCAGCTGCGGCAGGTCGGCGCGCCCCCCGAAGTGGATGTCCGAGATGTGGGCGATGCGCGTCTCGCTCACCACACCACCCGGACGCGGTACGTGAGCTTCGCCTCGCCCTTGGCCGGCACCGTGACGCGGAAGCGGGTGCGGGTGGAGCTCAGCTTTTCGGCGCGGGTGCTGCTCGAGAGGATGGACCACTCGCCCCCGCGCTGCTCCAGCACGTCCACCGTCACCGGGTCCTCGCCGGCATTGGTGAGGGTCACGCGGTAGTCGGCGGTGGCCACGGTGCGGCGGCGGCCCCCGGTGGTGTCGCGGCTGGTGACGTAGCTGGTCTGCACCCGCTTGGCCGTCAGGTCAAAGGCCGTGCCCACGTCGAGCTTGAGGTCCTCACCCGCGGGGCTGTGGTCGATGGCCGCCTCGCCGATGAGCTGCAGCCGCCCGGCGCTGTCAGGCTGGAAGAGGCGCACCACACCACCGGGGAGCGGGCGGTCGCCGAGCGGGGTCTGGCGGGCGCGCGTCACGGTGTAGGTGACGTTGACCGGCACTTCCTCTTCATCACCATACTGCGGCAGGCCGCCCCACCAGGGGATGTTGCCGCGCACCTCGAAGGCCTTGGCGATCGGTGCACTGGCCGGCTCGAACAGCCCCACGGTGGTGACGATGCCCGGCTCGATGGCGTGGCGGCCCGGCAGCGTGTAGAGGTGGAACTCGCCCACCTTCTCCTGGCTCGGCATCGGCTGCCGCGCCTGCATGGGGGCGGCGGCACTCACCCGCATCGCCTGTTCCCGCATCTCGTAGGCGTTGGTCACGCGATTCACCTGGCCCGCCAGCAGCTGCAGCTCGGCGTTGGCCACGCGGAGCTGGCCGCCGTTCACCACCGCCGTGCCGCTGATGCGGGCCGTGGTGGCCTTGGGGTCGAGCACCGCCTGGTAGCTCGCGGACCAGCCGCCGCCCTCGGTGAAGTACCCGAGCCGGAGCGAGCGCCGCGCCTGCGCGCTCTGCGCCGTGAAGCTGAAGCTGGGATCGATGGTGACGAGCTCGGCCGGGAACTGCGGCGTGCCCGGCATCGAGAACGTGATGGAACCGTCGGGCATCCGGTAGCGGCCCGGGCTCACGCCGAGCACCTCGGCCACCACGGAGTCCTTGCCGTTCCGGAAGGTGAGCTTGCGGCCCACGGCGCGGCGGAGCGCCGAGTCGAAGTCGGTGCCCACGTCGTAGCGGCCGGCGGTCACCTGCACGTCGGCATCGAGGGCAAAGATGGAGCCGGGGTCCACGTAGCCGAGAGGCACGCTGTACTGGCCGTCGCCCCGCCTCACCTCGAGGGGGAACTCGCGGCGGACCAGCACCCGGCCGTCGTTGTAGAGCGTGAGGCTGGCCTGCGCCTCGGCGGCGCCGGCGGCGGCGGTCACGAGGGCCGCGGTGGCCGCGAGGGCGCGGCGGGTCCTGCGCGTGGGATCGGGCATCGTCTCACTCCGGAAGCATGTCCATTGCCACCCTCCGCACCACCTTCCGCACCACGATGAAGGTCACCAGGACCGCGATCATGCCGTACACCCGCGCGAGCGGGAGCGGAGGGACGCGGAGGATGACGTAGAGGGCAACCAGCAGCGTGGCCGGGAGGGAGATGCGGCGGGCCAGCCGACTTGCACGTCCGGCGCGCTCGGCCTCGCAGGCCGGGCAGCGGGCGCCCCAGGCGAGACCCGCGACGCGGGTCCCGCACCGGGCACAGGGGACCTCAGGCCACCCGCTTGGCGACAGCATCCCCGAACTCGCGGGTCGAGGCCGTGCCGCCCAGGTCCCGGGTCCGGAGGTTGTCCTCGACGATGACCTTCTCGATGGCCGAGCGGATCTTGTTGCCGCGCTCCACCTCACCCAGGTGGTCCAGCATCATGGCGGCGGCGAGCATCTGGGCCGACGGGTTGGCGATGCCCTTCCCCGCGATGTCGGGCGCGCTGCCGTGCACCGCCTCGAAGATGGAGCCCTGGGTGCCGATGTTGGCGCCGGGCGCCAGGCCGAGGCCGCCGACCAGGCCCGAGACCTCGTCGCTCAGGATGTCGCCGAACATGTTGGTGGTCACCATCACGTCGAACTGCTCGGGCTTGAGCACCAGCTGCATGGCGCAGTTGTCCACGATCATGTCGTTGGACTGCACCCGCCCCTCGTATTCCTTGGCGATCCGCTTGCCCACTTCCAGGAACAGGCCGCTCACCATCTTCAGGATGTTGGCCTTGTGGACGATCGTGACCTTCTTCCGGTTGTGCCGGATGGCGTACTCGAAGGCGTAGCGGATGATCCGCTCGCACCCCGAGCGCGTCACGATGGCGGTCGACTCGCCCACCGCCCGCGGGTCCCCGCCGATGGCGATGAAGTGCTCCACGCCCACGTAGAGCCCCTCGAGGTTCTCGCGCACCAGCACGATGTCCACGTTGCTGAACCGCCCGCCCGGCACAAAGCTGCGCGCCGGCCGGATGTTGGCGAAGAGCTCGAATTCCTTGCGGAGCTGCACGTTCACCGAGCGGAAGCCGGTGCCCACCGGGGTGGTGAGCGGGCCCTTGAGGGCCAGCTTCCGGTGCCGGATGCTCTCGATGGTGGCGTCGGGCAGCGGGGTGCCGGTGGCATCCACCGCGGCCACGCCGGCCAGCTGCTCGTCCCACTCGAACTGGAGGCCCGTGGCCTCGAGCACCTTCACCGTCTCGGCGGTGATCTCGGGCCCGATGCCGTCACCCGGGATCAGCGTCACGTGATACGTCATTGGAGTTCCGTCGGAAACACGGTGGCAAACGTTGCGCCGAGGGCGCGGGTCGGGGTGGGGCCGTCGCCCCACGCGAGGGTGCGCCAGACCACCTTCCCTGTCCGGGTATCGGCCAGGGCCAGGGAGAACTCGGCCCGCAGCCCGGCGCCGTCCGGCAGCTGGGTGAAGGCGAGCGCGGCCGGCACCAGGGCAAAGCGGCCGCCGTTCAGCGCCACGAGCGAGCGGAGCTGGCTCCGGAGCGGGTCGGGCACGTCCTTCATGTTCGGGACGCGGAGGATGGCCTGCCCCATCCGGTCGGGGTCCGGCGCGATGCCGGGAGCGCGGCGGGCCGTCTTCCGGAGCTCGGGCGGCAGCACCCACTTCACCTCGGGGCCCCGCCCCTCGAGCGCCAGCCCGAGCAGCGAGTCCGCCCAGCGCAGCTGCGTCGCGCGATCGGCCAGGTGTTCCACCTGGGCGATGCTGTCCGGCATCAGGATGAGCGTGAGGGGGGCGACGGCGATGGTCTGCCCGGCGAAGCCGGAGGTGAGGAGCGGGACGACCGGGTCCTTGGGCGGGCGGGCCGACGCCGGCGTGGGGCCGGCTGGCGCGGCCGCCTTCCCGCCACAGGCCACGGTGGCGAGGAGGAGGAGGACCGGCCAAGTGCGGGTCGGAACGGGGGTTGGCACGGCGGGAAACGTAAACCGGAGCCACGCCCCCCGGCAGGGCCTGCGGTGGGGGTGGAGGCGGGGGCCGGGAGAGCGCCCCTCGAACCCCGCGGTCGAGCGCCGTTCGCGAAGTGCCGGAGGTCGCGGGGCTCGGGCAGCGGTCGGAGGCACGGCCCCTGGGCCGCGCCTCCCGCCCCCACGCCTCACTCCAGCGAGAGCCCCCCGTCGACGACGAGCGTCTGCCCCGTCACGTGCCGCGCCTCGTCGGAGCAGAGGAAGGTGATGACGTGCGCCACGTCTTCCGGCTCCGCCACCCGCCCGAGCACGCTGTGCTTCTGCGCCCGCTCGATGATCTCGGCCGGCAGCATGCTCATCCGCTCGGTGCGGATGAAGCCGGGGGCCACGGCGTTGACGTTGACGTTGGAGGGGCCGAGTTCCACGGCGGCGGCACGGGTCAGGCCCTCGAGCGCGGCCTTGCTGGCGGCGTAGTTGGCCACGCCGAAGCCGGGGCGGCTGGCCTGGTGCGCGCTCACGCTCACGATCTTGCCGTACCGCTGCTTCCGCATGGTGGGGGACGCGGTGCGGATGCAGTTGAAGGCGCCGGTGACGTTGGTGTCGAGCACCTCGCGCCAGGCGGTGTCGGTCATGCGCCAGAGGGCGCCGTCCTTGGCGATGCCGGCGTTGTTCACCAGGTAGTGGACCGTGCCGTAGCGCTGCAGCACGTCGGCGAAGAACTGCTCCACCGAGTGCTGGTCGCGCACGTCGCAGCGGGCGGCGTACACCTCGCCGCCCATGGCGGTGCAGGCCGTCTCGGTGAGGAGCGCCTGCTCGGTGACGTCGCGGCCCGGCATGTCGACGAAGCAGAACGCCACCCGGCAGCGGAGCCGGGCAAACTCCATGGCGATGCAGCGGCCGAGCCCCGTGGCGCCGCCGGTGACCACGGCGACCTTCCCCGCGAAGCCCGCGGCGATCTGCTGGGGGAGCGGCTGCTCGAGCGTGGTGCCCGAGTGCTGCTCCTCCGGGTCCCAGGCACCCGAGCCCTGCGCATCGAAGAACGGAGGCATGGCCGGCTAAGCTACGGGCCGGCGGGGGGGAGGGCAAGGCGACGCCCGCGCCTTCCGGCCCCCGCCACCCGGGCCATACATTGCCTTCATGCAATCCTTCATCTGGGCACTCGTGGCCCTGGCCGGCGCCGCCGGCTGGGGGATGCTGGCCCTCGGCCGGGGCGAGACGATCTCGGCCGCCTGGCTGCTCCTGGCCGCCGTCGGCACCTATCTCGTCGCCTACCGGTACTACAGCCGCTTCCTGGCCGGCCCGCTCTTCGGCCTGACCAACCGCCGCGCCACGCCGGCCGAGCGCCTCGGCAACGGGCGCGACTTCGTGCCCACCACGCGGTGGGTGCTCTTCGGGCACCACTTCGCCGCGATCTCGGGCGCGGGGCCGCTCATCGGGCCCGTGATGGCGGCGCAGTTCGGCTACCTCCCGGGTACCCTCTGGCTGGTGTTCGGCGTGGTGCTCGCGGGCGCGGTGCAGGACTTCGTGATCCTCGTGGGCTCCATGCGCCGCGACGGGAAGTCGCTCGGGCAGATGGCCAAGGAGGAGATCGGGCCGTTCACGGGCGTGGCGGCAATGCTCGCCATCCTGGCCATCATGGTGATCCTGCTCGCCGTGCTCGCACTGGTGATCGTCAACGCGCTGCGGGACAGCCCGTGGGGCCTCTTCACCATCAGCTGCACCATCCCCATCGCCATCCTGATGGGATTCTGGATGAAGAGCTGGCGGCCGGGGAAGACGGTCGAGGCCACCACGGTGGGCATCGTGCTGCTGCTGCTGGCCCTGGTGGGCGGGCAGCAGGTGGCCGCCAGCTCCACGCTGGCGCCGCTCTTCACCTGGACCGGCACCAACCTCGCCATTGCCCTGATCGGGTACGGCTTCCTGGCCAGCGTGCTGCCCGTCTGGATGCTCCTCTGCCCGCGCGACTACCTCTCCACCTTCATGAAGATCGGGACGATCGTCCTCCTCGCCGTGACGATCGTCCTGGTGCTGCCGCCGCTCAAGCTGCCGGCGCTCACCCGCTTCATCGACGGCACGGGGCCGGTGTTCGCGGGGAAGCTCTTTCCCTTTGCGTTCATCACCATCGCGTGCGGCGCCATCAGCGGCTTCCACGCGCTGGTGGCGAGCGGCACCACGCCCAAGATGCTCCGGCAGGAGGAGGACGCGCGGCTCATCGGCTACGGCGGGATGCTCATGGAGTCGTTCGTGGCCATCATGGCCATGACCGCGGCGGCCGTGCTCGACCCTGGCGTCTATTTCGCCATCAACGTCCCGCTCGCCAAGCTGGGCGGCAACGCGGTGGCGGCCGCGGAGACCATCCGGGGCTGGGGCTTCAGCGTGACGCCGGAGCAGATGGACGCCCTCGCCAAGGCCGTCGGCGAGCAGAGCCTCCTCGGCCGCACCGGCGGCGCGCCGAGCCTGGCGGTGGGGATGGCGACGCTCTTCAGCGGCGCCTTCGGCCAGCACCTGCTCGGGCTCTGGTACCACTTCGCCATCATGTTCGAGGCACTGTTCATCCTCACCACGCTCGACGCCGGGACGCGCGTCGGCCGCTTCATGCTGCAGGAACTGCTGGGCCACGTCTGGGAGCCGCTCGGCCGCACCTCCTGGTACCCGAGCATCATCTTCACCTCGGCGGCCATGGTGGCCGCGTGGGGCTATTTCCTGGTGCAGGGCGTGCTGGACCCGCTCGGCGGCATCAACAGCCTCTGGCCGCTCTTCGGCATCAGCAACCAGCTGCTGGCCTCGGTGGCGCTCTGCGTCGGGACCACGATCATCATCAAGGCGGGGAAGGCCCGGCACGCCTGGGTGACGCTGCTGCCGCTGGCCTGGCTGCTCACGGTGACGCTCACCGCCAGCTGGCAGAAGGTGTTCTCGCCCGAGCGGCGCATCGGCTTCCTGGCGGATGCGGCGGCGCTCCGCGGCGAGATCGCGAGCGGCGCCATCGACGCGGCGAAGGGCACCCGGCTGCTCTTCAACGCCAACCTCAACGCGGTGGTGGCGAGCGTGTTCGTGCTCATCGTGCTGGCAGTGGTGGTGTCGTCGGCGTGGCAGTGGATCGCCATCCTGCGGGGGCGGCGGGCGGCGCAGGCGGCCGAGGCGCCGTTCGTGGAGTCGGCGTATGCCGGGTGAGGCGGCGGCCGTGATCCTGGGCCCCGACGGACAGCCCGCCCGCGGCGCGCCGGAGGCCCCGCCGGCTCCACGCGGGGACGGCTGGTCGCGTTCGGCGTCGGGCCTCTGGCTCGACCTGCGCGAGAAGGCGCTCGCCTGTCTCTCGACCATCAAGCGGGTGACGGGGATGCCGGACTACCAGACGTACCTGGCGCACCTCCGCCTGCGGCACCCCGACTGGCCCATCCCCTCCGAGCGCGAGTACTTCGAGCTCTACCTGCAGGCGCGCTACGGCGACGGCCCCACGCGCTGCTGCTGACTTCCCCGACACCCGGGTCCCGATGAAACGCCTGGTCGGCTACTTCCTGAACGGCCTCATCTTCACCGCGCCCGTGGCCCTCACCGGCTACGTGGTGTGGATGCTCTTCACCACGGTGGACGGCTGGCTCGGGATCCCCTATCCCGGCGTGGGCTTCCTGGCGACGGTGGCGCTGATCACGCTGGTGGGCTTCCTGGCGTCGAGCTTCCTGACGCGGCGGCTGCTGTCGTGGGTGGAGGCGCTGCTGGAGAAGGTGCCGTTCGTGCGGTTCCTCTATGGCGGCATCCGCGACATCATGGACGCCTTCGTGGGCGAGAAGAAGCGCTTCCAGCAGCCGGTGCTGGTGACCCTCGACCGCTCGAGCGGCGCCCAGGCCATCGGCTTCCTCACCCAGGAGTCGCTGGCCGACTTCGGGCTCGCCGACCACGTGACCGTGTACCTGCCGCAGGCCTACAACTTCGCCGGCCAGATGCTCATCTTCCCGCGCGACGCGGTGCAGCCACTGACGGTGCCGAGTGCCAAGGTGATGACCTTCGTGGTCTCGGGCGGCGTGGCCGACGTGCACAAGGACGACGCGGCGGGGCGGTAGGGCGTGCTACGGTGTGTCGGCCAAACACCCGACGGTCACGAAGGAATCGAGCCCGGGGCGGCGCCTTGCCGACCCCGGGCTCGCTGCTTCTGGCGGAGGCTGGCTAGGGTTGGGCCTTCTCGAACCAGAACGGGCCCGGCGGCGAAGGCGGCAGGCCGGAGAGCAGCGCGGGCCCAATCGTATCGCCCGCTGCCAGGGGGAGGGGGAGGAGGTACTGGCTGCCACTGCCGAGGGTCGTGTCGGTCAGGGTCAGGAGCAGCGTGTCGTTGGCCCGGACCCCGGCGAAAACGCCGTGCCGGGTCCCGATGGTGGCGGTGTAGCTGAGCTTCCAGGTGCCGGTGGTGGTGGCGCTGCCCGCGCTGTCGGGCCAGAGGGTGAGGTAGAGCAGCGTGTGGCTGGCGGTGGCGGAACCGCAGAGCGGCTGCCCGTCCCAGGGCGACGCGGCCTCCGGCGTCACGCGGATGTCGGCGCGCACCGTGTCGGCGGCGGTCCCGGGTGTGCGGGTGAACGGCAGCACCACGGTGGTGTCTGGAAATCGCGTGCACGGCTCCTGGGCGAGGCCCGCCACCCGCACGAGCAGTTGACCCGACAGATCGGCCGGCAGGGTTTCCGCGGTGACGCCCTCGCCCGAGAGGTCCGCCGTGCCGCTGAGGAGCGCGGGGGAGAAGAACGACGTGTCCTGCCCGACGACGAGCCAAGCCTCGGCATTCACGCCGCCGAGGGGGATGCCGCCGGGATCGGTCGCGGTCCCCCGGATGACCAGATGCAGCGGCGAGTCGGCGGGCTGGGGCTCCGAGGGGTCGTCGCCACACGCGGACAGCAGCAAGAGCAGCAGGAGGACGGCGCCCGCGAGGAGCCGCCGGGATGGCGCCTGATGGCCGCCGGAACGCCACTGCGTGAGGGGCATGGCTTCAAGGTACGGCCCCGCCGCCGGGTGTCCAGCGCTCGCCGGACGGGCCGCGCGGTCGCCGTGCGCCCGGCGCCCCCCGCCTATCGCAGCACCCGCACCCACTCCGTCGCCCACCGACCGGTGCGACTCACCACGCTCGACGAATCGTTGCCGAGGAAGTCCAGGTCCGCGTGGCCGAGCTTCGGGTCGGCGTACGTGCCGCGCGCGCGCGCGGCGGCGCGGGCGTCGAGCAGGGCCTGCATGCTGGCCCGGGTGCCGATCCAGGCC
>JBGAOL010000050.1:0-15274 GCA_044221825.1 Gemmatimonadales bacterium | reverse complement strand
GGTGGACCTGGGCCTCCCCGGGGCCGCCGAGCGCGGCAAGCGGCTGGCCTCGCTGGCGCGGCGCATCGCCGAGCGCTTCGAGATCCCGGGCGAGCTGGTGCACGACCTCGATCTCGCCGCCCAGCTGCACGAGATCGGCAAGGTGGTGGACGCGGCGCACCAGCACAGCGGGGCGCCGGCCTACCCGGACTGGCACTACGCCGTGGTGTCCACCGCGCTGCTCGAGGCCGTGGAGCGGCTCAAGGGCGCCGGCGAGATCATCGGCGGGGTGTACGAGAACTGGGACGGGACCGGGCAGCCCTCGCACTTCGTGTCGGGCCAGATCCCGCTCCGCTCGCGGATCCTCCGGGTGGGCATCGACTTCTACCGCCTCCTCGACGGCGGCACGGCCCTCCGGAAGAAGCCGGCCGAGGTGATCGAGGAGCTCGCGGGCCACGCCGGCACCTGGTACGACCCGGTGGCGCTCCGCCACCTCGAGTCGGTGGTGCTGGACCGCCCCCGCGAGGAGTGGCACTCCACCCGCGCCGAGATCGCGGTGGACCGCCTGGCGGTGGGCATGGTGCTGGCGCGCGACCTCTGCACCAGCTCGGGCGTGAAGCTGCTGGCCAGCGGCGCCACCATCAGCGAGAGCATGCTGGCCGTGATCCAGCGCCGGCACCTGGCCGATCCCATTGTGGACGGGGTCTGGATCTCGCTGCGCTAGATACCCAGGCCGGGTGGGTGCCGCTGCCGCGGCCACCCCGCTAGCTTCTCGGGGCCCCCAGGAGACCCCCGAGTGACGAGCGTCGCCACGACCGAGCCCCACGCCCGGGCCCTGAGCCCCACCCAGCTCGAGGAACTGCTCCTCCGCGCCGATCGCGCCCAGGTCATGGGCTCGCTCTCGCGCGGGATGGCGCACGACCTCCGCGGCCCCCTCCAGACCCTCACGCTCCTCGTCGACCCGCACGCCGACTTCCTCACCCCCGGCGAGGGCAACCGGCTGCGCGGCGCCATGAGCGACTCGGTCCAGCACCTGGCCGACACCATCACCCGCTTCAGCCAGATCTACGCCGCCCAGGAACTCGAGCCGATGCCCATCATCGTCGAGGAGCTCCTCACCTACGTGGCCGACCTGCAGCGCTACCAGCGCGGCCTGCCGCTTGCCGAGGTGGAGGTGCGGCTGCCGGGCGGCCTGGCGCCGGTGCGCGGGGTCGAGGCCCAGCTCCGCCACGCCCTCCTTTCCCTGGTGATCAACGCCAAGGAGGCCCTGGCCGACCATCCGGCGCCGAGCATCACCCTCGCCGCCGAACCGGGCGATGGCGGCATGCGCCTCCTGGTCGAGGACAACGGCCCCGGCATGACCGAGGAGCAGCGTCACCGGGCGCTCGAGCCCTTCCACACCACCCGCGACGGGCACCTGGGCATCGGTCTGCCGGTGGCCGCCCGGCTGGCCGAGAAGAACGGCGGCCGCCTGGCGCTCGAGGCGCGCGCGGAGGGCGGCACCCGTGCCATCCTCCGCCTGCCCTGCTGGAAGCGGCCCTAGCCGCGCCAGCGCGCCGCCAGGAACGACGACGGGGCCGCCTCCCCACCGGGTGGCGGCCCCGCGTGCCTCTGGTCCCTGGCGGTCAGGGATTCTTGAGCGGCAGCTGGTCCAGCCAGTCGGTGCCGGGCCCCCGCGCGTTGGCGCGGCGGTTCTCCTCGGCCACGCGATTGACCAGTTCCTCGCGCTGGATGTTGATCTCGGTGGGCGCCTCGATGCCGATACGCGCACCGCGGCGATCGCTCGAGAGGACGATGATCCGGATCCCCCCGTCGATGATGATCGCCTCTCCCTGGCGACGATTCAGGATGAGCACGGCTTGCCTCGATTCAGGTGCTCAGGCGCGCGTCCTAGCGCACCATGCCCAGCACGGCCTGCATCATCTCGTCGGCCACCGACACGAGGCGGGCCGCCGCCGAGTAGGCGTTCTGCTGGGCGATCATTTGGGTCAGTTCCTCGTCAATGGACACACCGCTCACACTCTTGCGCTGGCTGTCCGCGTTGTTCGCGATGACGTCCTGCGCCTCTTCCCGCTGGCTGGCGTCCTTCACCGCCACGCCCAGGTCCGACACCAGCGCCTGGTACGCCTCCCCGATGCTCTGGCCGCCGAAGCTCGTCACCCCGTTGGTGCGGAGCGCCGCGAGGGCCAGGGCGTTGGCGTTGTCGCCGCTGCCCCCGCTCCGGCCGGCCGCGATGTTGTCGGGGGTGAGCTGGATGGCCTGGCTCAGCTGCACGCTGCTGGCCGTGAGACCCGTGGGATCGAAGAAATCGATCCCCGTGGCCCCGGTGAGGTTCCGGCCCGCCCGGTGGATGGCGTTCACCTCGGTGACCATCCCCTGCACCAGCGCATCGAGCCGCGCGCGGATGCCGGGCAGCGTGGTGCTCGACAGGTCCGCGAGCGCCGCGAGCTGGCCGGTCTGGAGGTTCACGGTGCCCGGGCTCCCCACCATGCCCACGCCGTAGGCGCCATCGCCGAGGTTCCGGACCTCGAGGTCGGTGTGCTGGCCGGCATCCACGATCATCACGTCGCCGGCGGTGACGCCGATGGTGCCGTCCTGCCGCTCCAGCACCCGGACGCCCACGTACTTCGACAGCTCGTCCACCAGCATGTCGCGCCGGTCCTGCACGTCGGGCGACTGCCGGTTGCCGGCGTTGCCGCTGCGGACCTGCACGTTGAGGTCGGCAATCTGCGCGGCGATGCGGTTGATCTCCGACACCGCGTCGCGCATCCGGGTCACGGTCTCCGCCGCCACCGCATTGATGCGGCTGTCGGTGTCGTGCAGCCGGGTGACCAGGTTCTGCGCCGTGGTGCGGACCATGGTCCGCTGGGTCTTGCCCGTCGGCTCGTTGGCCAGGTCGTCGAGGGCGTTGAAGAAGTCGTCCAGCCCGGTGGCCAGGCCGGTGTCGCTCGGCTCGCCGAAGACCCCCTCCACGGTGCCGAGCAGCTCGCGGCGGGTGGAGTAGTTGCCGAGGTCGCCGCTGGCCGTGCGGTAGTTGCCGTCCAGGAACCGGCTCCGCACCCGCTCGATGCCATCGATGTTGACGCCCCGGCCCACCTGGCCGAAGGGCAGCTGCAGCGGCGTCGCCGGCGCGATGTTCAGGCGCTGGCGGCTGTAGCCCTCGGTCTGGGCGTTGGCCACGTTGTGGCCGGTGGTGTCGATGGCCCGCTGCTGGGTCACCAGCGCGGTCCGCGCGATGCTGAGCAGGCTCGAGAGACTCATGCTAGGCCGTCCGGTTGAGCAGGAGGCCGGCCGGCGGCTCCACCGCCCGCTCGCCGCGCTGGTAGCCCGGCGCCGGCTCCTGGGCCATGGAGAAGAGCCGCTGCAGGAACACGTCGCCCGCCTCGAGCGCGCGCTTGAGGATGTGCTGGTTGATGGCCACGTCCTGCGCCGCCATGAGGGCGGAGCGCTTCACCATCCCCCGCGCCTCCTCCACGTCCGGCGGCAGGCTGCCGCCGAGGAGCGTCTCCAGCCCGTCGAGCGGGGTGGGCTCGCCGCCCGCGATGAGCGCGGTGAGCGCCGAGCGGCGGCGCTTCGCCTCGTCGAGGGTGAGCAGCGTCCGGCCCATCGCGTGGATGCTCGCCTCCACCATCTCGGCGTCGTCCGCGGCCACGCCCGCGCGCTGGCGGAGGAGCGCCTGACGCAGCTCCTCGATGACGTTGGCCTCGTACAGCAGCGCCTCGGCCAGGTCCGCCAGCCGCTCGGACGTCGAGGGCTCGGCGGGAATGAACTCCTGGTAGCCGTGAGGACTCATGGGTCTCCTGCCGCTTGCGTGGGCGGGGTGGGCAACCGCCGGCTCAGCTGCCGGTACAGCGCCTCCCCCAGTCCGCCCTTCGTCCGTTCCGTATGCAGTTGCGCGAGACGCTCATCGAGCATCCCCGCGAAGATTTCCTGGCCGCTGTCCTGCGAGAGGATCCCGTCCTGCGGCGTGGCCTCCCGCATGGCCTTGAAGAGCTCGTTCAGGAAGACCGCCTCCAGGTCCTGCGCGGCCTTCTTGAGCGTGGCGTGCTGCCGGTCGAGCCCGCCGACCGCCTTGCCCGGGACCCCACCGATCGGGGCCGTCACCGGACCACCACCTCGGCGCTGAGCGCCCCGACTTCGCGCAAGGCGCTGAACATCGCCGCGATCTCCTGCGGCTTGGCGCCCGCGGCGTGCAGCCCCGCCGCCACTTCCTGTACTGATGCGCCCTCGCCCACGGTGAGCAGGCCCTCGGGCACCGGCGGTGCCGTGCTGTCCGCGGGGGCGGCCGGGGCCGCTCCCCCGATCCGGAGGGTGAGGCCGCGGTGGGTCACCGTGGCCGCCGCCACCCGCACCGTCCCGCCGCTCACCACCGTGCCGCTCCGGGCATCGATCACCACCCGGGCGTCCGGGGCCATCCGCACCGGGAGGGTGTCGATGGCCGCAAGGAGCATTGCCAGATTATCGCCCCCGCGGGCCCCGGGGTTGAGGGTGATGCTCCCCGGATCGTCCACTTTCGCGACACTATCGCCCAGGCCGGCGTTGATGGCGCTGGCCAGCCGCTGGGCGGTGGTCAGGCTGGGGCGGCGGAGCAGCAGTTTCGGGGTCAGGGCCGCCACCTGGGGCGGCTCCACTTCCAGGACGCCGCCGTCGGGAATGCGGGCCGAGTTGCCCCGGCGGCCGGCGAGGGCGCGGGAGTCGTCTTCCGGCACGTAGAGGGAGCCCTGGGCGGTGGCCACCGGGGGCTGCTCGGGGTCGGACTGGAGCGGCGTGATCCAGAGCACGCCGCCGCGGAGGCTCGTGGCATCGCCGATCGAGCTCACCTGTACCTCGAACCGTCCCCCCGCCCGGAGCCACGGCGAGGCCTCGGCCGTGACCACCACGGCGGCCACGTTCCGGGGCCGGAGCCGCTCCCCCGGCACCTCGAGCCCGAAGCGGCGGAGCGCGTTGGCAATGGAGCGGACGGTCTGGGTGCCACCCGTGGTGGCACTGCCGAAGGAGCGGTCGCCGGTGCCCTCGAGGCCGATGACCAGGCCGTAGCCGATGAGCCGGCGCGGGATGTTGCCGGCGGTGGTGACGAGGTCCCCGACGCGCTCGGTGGCCTGCGCCGCGAGCGGCAGGGCCAGCACCACGAGGGCGAGGGCGACGAGCCCCGAGGGGCGAAGGCGCGCGCTCATGGCCAGAAGATCGAGAGGATGGACCCGAGGATGCCGCGCGCCGGGCCGATCTTCTTGCCCTTGTAGCTCACCACCGACTCGGCCACGCGGGAGGAATAGACGCTGTTGTCGGCGGTCACGTCCTCGGGGCGGATGACGCCCTCGATGGTGATCACCTGGTTCCGCCCATCCACCCCCACCGTCTTCTCCCCCTTGATGCGGGCGATGCCGGTGGGCTCGATGCTCACCACCCGGACGCTGATGATGGCCTGGAGGTCGCCGCTCCGGCCGGCGTCGGCGCCGGTGCGGGAGCTCTGGTTGAGGTCGCTCTGGAAGCCCTTCTGCGGGCCGATGGCCACGTCCCCGACGTTGAGGTTGAGGCCCATCTGGTTCCCGCGGCGCTTGCTGGCATTCTCGCTCTGGCGTTCGCTGGCGTTCATGCTCTCGTCGATGACCACGGTGACGATGTCGCCGATGCGGAGCGGGCGCTTGTCGCTGAACCAGCCGGCGCGGCTCGGCGCCGGGGCCGTGGCCACGGCGGGCTGCGCTGCCGGGGCGGGCGCCGTGGTGGCGGCGGGCGCCGGTGGGGCCCCCTGCGCCGAAAGGAGGACCGGCAGCAGGAGGAACCCCGCACCGCCCAGGACAGCATGCCGCACAGTCATCGCATCATCCTCGCTTCCCCGGGCGCCGTGGCCGTGGCCTGCACGATCCCCTGGCGCCGCGTGGTGCGGATCCGGACGGCGGCGCCGAGCGCCGCGTCGTTGAGTGCGGTGCCCTCGATGGCCACCGCGACGTTGCCTTCCTGCCAGAGCAGCCGCACCGGCTGCCCCGCCAGCACCACGGGCGGCGGCTCCACCCGCGGCCGGAGCAGTTCCTCGCCGGCCGAGAGCGGGCGGCGCACCACCCAGCCTTCCTGCACGTCCCCTTCGTCAGGCATCTCCGGGGGGCCCCAGCGCAGGTGCTGCTCGCGCCGGATGTCGCCCGCCACGGGCCTGAGGCCCGAGCGGAGCGCGCGCCGCCACCAGGCGCTCGCGCACCAGCCCGGCGCGCGGAGCCGGATGGCGGCCACCGGCTGTCCCGGCGGCTCCACCATGACGGCGAACCACCCGCCCTCCCCGTTGCCGAGGAGGCGGAAGTTGCTGGTGTCCGGCACGTCGGACAGCGAGCCGACGCCCCACGGGCGCACCATGCCGGTGGTGTCCACCCCCCAGGTCTTCGCCACCGCCTCCGCCACGCGCCTGGAGCCGCGCCGGCACCGGCGCCGCCTGCGCGGCGAGCCGGACCGGTGCCTGCGCGCGGGCGGGACCCGGCAGGGCGGCGACGAGGGCGGCGAGGACACCCATGAGGCGCACTTAGCGGATCAGTTCGTTGGTGACGGTCTGGATCATCTCCTCGGCGGTCTTGATGGCCTTGGAGTTGACCTCGTAGGCGCGCTGCGCCGCGATCATGTCCACCATCTCCTGCACGATCTCGACGTTGGAGGACTCGAGCGTCCCCTGCACGATCTGCCCGAACCCGTCCTCCGTGGCGATCCCCGTCACCGCCTCACCCGACGCCGGCGTCTGCTGGTAGAGGTTGTTGCCGAGGGAGAGCAGGCCACTCGGGTTGACGAACCGCGCCAGCTCGACCTGCCCGATTTCCACCTGCTGGCCCGAGGTCCCGAGGATGGCACTCACCAGGCCCTGCGGGGACACGGTCACCTGCGTGGCTTCCATGGGGACGGTGATCTCGGGCTGGAGCATGTAGCCCTGGTGGTTCACCAGGGTGCCCTCGGCGGAGCGCGTGAAGGTGCCGTCCCGGGTGAAGGCGGTGTCGCCGCTGGGCAGCAGGACCTGGAAGAACCCGTCGCCCTCGATGGCGAAGTCGAAGGGATTGCCGGTCTCCTCGAAGGTGCCCTGCGTGTGGATGCGCTGGACGTCCGCCAGGCGCACGCCGCGGCCGATCTGCACCGGGGCCAGCGTCTCGGTGCCCTGGTAGTGCACCAGCTGCGAGCCCTGCAGGGTCTCGTACAGCATGTCCTCGAAGTTGGTGCGGCTCCGCTTGAACGCCGTGGTGTTCACGTTCGCCAGGTTGTTGGCGATGGCATCAATGCGGGTCTGCTGGGCGCGCATGCCGCTGGCGCTGGCTCGGAGGCCTGGGTTCATCTGATCGACTCTCCTCTTGGTATGCGCGGCCTATAGGCCGCGCTTACGATTCGTGGTGACGCGACGGCTGGGCCGCGCGCGCCGGCGTCAGCCGACCTTGCCGACTTCGTTCACGACGGTGCCGAGCACGCTGTCGAGCGCCTTGAGTGAGTCGACGTTGGCGGCGTAGGCGCGCTGGATGGTCACCAGGTCCACCGTCCCGCGCAGCGTGTCCTGGTTGCTGTCCTCGATCTCGCCCTGGCGGAGCGTCAGGGTGGCGCTGTCCACCGCCACGCGCTCCTGGTCGGCCACGAAGCGGCCGGCGCCTTCCTTGAGGAGCGTGCTGGTGTCACGCACGGTCTCGAGCCGGAGGCGGTCCACCTTGGTGCCGTCCACCACCACCTCGCCGTCGGCCTGGATCTCGAGCGTGGCGTAGCGGAGCGGGATGGCGATGGGGCCGTTCTCGCCGAGGATCACGTTGCCGTGCCGGTCCGTCAGGCGGTTGGCCACGTCCAGGGCCAGCGCGCCGCCCCGGGTGAGGCGCTCGCCGTTCTCGGTCTGCACCACCAGGAAGCCCGGGCCGTCGAGCGCCACGTCGAGCGGGCGGCCGGTGTGGGTCAGGTTGCCCTGCGACAGGTCGGTCCGCATCACCGGGACGGGCCAGGTGGTGTCGCCCACCTGCCGGGCGGCCATCAGGTCCGCCTTGAAGCCCTCGGTGTCGCTGTTGGCCAGGTTGTTGGCCGTCACCGCCTGGAGCCGGGTGTAGTAGCTCAGCGTGCGGGCGGTACTCTGGATGGCATTCAGGCCCATGGGGTCACCGGAAAAGGTCAGGGGGCTCAAGGGCAATCACCGTGCCCTTGAGCCCCCCACCCTGCCATTTTGCTAACCCCTTGCCTGATAACCAGTTCGGGAAGGCCGCCTGGCGGGGGTCTTGGCCGGGGGCGGCAACTGCCGCTCCCGCCGGGAACTTCTTTCCGGTCGGGCGGCATCCGCCGGCCCTTCCTTATGTAGGGCCACCCGTACGGCGTCCTGGCTCAGCCGGAAACGTCGGGCCAGGGCCGGGATCCGCTCCCCGGTGGCGGCGGCCTTCCGGATGTCGGTCCGGAGGGGGCTCTCGTGGGTGGTCACCAGCTGGAGCGCCGGCCGGGGCGTGACCGCCGGCTGGGCCGCCACCCGGCGCCGGAGCCGGAGCACCAGCAGCACGGCGAGCATCGCGGCGGCCGTGCCGAGGAGGATGTCGCCGAGCAGGTCGCTGTTGATCGCCACCGTGGGGAGCGACGGGACGGGCATGGCAGTGAGGGTGGCCCCCACCGTGGGCGCCGCCTGCACCAGCACGGGCGCGTAGGCCAGCAGCACGAAGCCCGTGAGGAACACCAGCACCAGCCTCAGGGTCCGGGGCGACATCAGCGTTCCTCCGCCGGCTGCAGCCGGGTGCGCAGCCGCTTCAGGGCCTGGGTGCGGATCTGCGAGACCCGCGACTCCGTCACGTGCAGCACCTCGGCGATCTGCCGCAGGTTGAGCTCTTCGTAGTAGTAGAGCGCCAGCACCGTGCGCTCCTTGGGCGGCAGCATCTGGATGGCGTGCTTGAGGATCGCCACCGTCTCTTCCTGCTGCAGCGCGTCGCCGGGAATGGCGGCGTGGGTGTCGCCCAGGGTCTCCTCGAGGGAGGCGGCCTCGGCGTGGTCGAGCGTCACCGAGCCGTCGAGCGACACCAGCACCGCGCCCTCCACTTCCTCGCGCCAGCGCCAGTAGGTGGCCATGTCGAGCTGCAGCGAGGCGGCCACCTCCTGCGGCTCCGGCGCGCGGCCGAGGCGCGCCTCGAGCTGGCTCACGGTGGAGGCGAGCTGGCGGCCCTTCGCGCGCACCGAGCGCGGCACCCAGTCACGGGAGCGGAGCTCGTCGAGGATGGAGCCGCGGATGCGGCGCATCGCGAAGGTGCTGAAGGCCAGGCCGCGCGAGAGATCGAAACTCTCGAGCGCCTGCACCAGGCCGAGGGTGCCGGCGCTGACGAGGTCGTCGACCTCCACCACGTCCGAGACGCGGGCGGCCACCTGCCGGGCCACGTGATGCACCAGGCCCAGGTAGCGGTCCAGGAGCTGGGAGCGGGCGGCCGGGTCGCCGGTGGCGCGGTACTTGTGCCAGAGCGCGTCGGTCATCGTCGGGGATGTGGTCTGCGTCGCCATGGTCGTTCCTTCGGGTGCGAACTGCGTCTCAGCCCACCAGCCGGGCGGGCGCCGGCAGGTCCAGCCGCTCGACCGCGGCCGACAGCACATCGTGATTGGGCCCGGCCTGCAGCCCCTGCAGCAACAGCCCCGGCGTGCGCACGGCGCGCCGGATGTGTTCATCCTCCCAGACCGCGCCGAGATACCGGAGCTCGCGGTGCAGGAAGCGTTCGGCCGCCGTCTCGAGGCGCTCGAACGTCTCGGGCCCCTCGCGCTCGGCGTAGATGCGGTTCACCAGGACGTCCACCGGCAGGTCGTGCACCTGGCCGTGGACGATCTTGATCGTGGCGTAGGCGTCGGTGAGCGCGGCCGGCTCGGGCGCGGTGACCACGATGAGCCGGGTGGCGCGCATGGTGGCCACGCGGACCACGCTCTCGAGGCCAGGACCGGCGTCCACGATCACCGCGTCGAACTCGTCGTAGAGCGCGCTCAGCCGGTGGTGCAGCCGGGCGCGGTCCACCGCGCTCAGCGAGTAGAGCGAGTCGGCGCCGCTGTCCGAGGGCAGCAGGTGGATCCGCTCGGCCACGGGGACCAGGAGGTCGCGCGGGGCGGCGGTCTCGTTGAGCACGTTCTCGAGGCGGTTGGCGCGGGCCAGGCCCAGGAGGACGTGCAGGTTGCCCATGTTCTGGTCGCCGTCCACCAGCAGCACCCGGCGGCCGTCGGCCGCCACGCGCTCGGCCAGCAGCACGGAGAGGACGGACTTCCCCACTCCGCCCTTGCCGCTCCCCACCACCAGGGTGGGCGGCCCGTTGGGCGCCGGCGGCATCGGGTGGCGCTCCGCCATCATGGCGCGGAGCATCGCGGCCTGGTCCATCATGCGAGCACCTCCGCGGGCTCCGCGGCGCGGAGCCGGAGCGCGGCCACGGCGGCGAGCAGGCGCTGCGCGGCGGGCCGGAGGTCCTTCGGCACTTCCTGGCCGTCGGACACCCAGCGCATCGGCAGGCGGGCCTCGGCGGCGGCGTCGAAGAGGGTCCAGTCGTCCGGGGCCTCGTCCAGCTTGGTGGCCACCAGGTGGGTGATGCCGTGGGCGCGGTGCGCCTCGATCATCCGGTCGGCCACGGCGCGCTGCAGGCCCGACTGCAGCACCAGGTGCGTCTCGGCCGGCTGGAGCTGGCTGAGCCACTGCTTCACCTGCTGGGCATCCGCCTGGGCGCGCGGGCCGCGGCCCGGGGTGTCCACCAGGATCACGTCGCGGTCCCCGAGGCGGCGCATGGCGGGGGCGAGGTCGCTCCCCTCGTAGACCACCTCGAGCGGCAGCGCCGCGATCTCGGCGTAGGCGCGGATCTGCTCGATGGCGCCCACGCGATAGGTGTCGAGGCAGAGCAGGCCCACCTTGCGGCCCTTCAGGTAGTCGGGATGCGTGGCCAGCTTGGCGATCGTGGTGGTCTTCCCCACGCCCGTCGGTCCCACGAAGGCGATGAGCTGCGGGCCCTTGTCGCCCTCGCGGCGGCGGGCCAGGTCGGTGCGGCCCGGGGCGGCGCGGAGCAGCGGGTGGCCGCCACCGCTCGTGCCCATGCGGCGGCGCTCGAGGTCCGCGGCCTCGGGATCGGCGGCAATGACCTGGTAGCGCTTGCGGCCGTCGGGCCCCGCCTCGGCGCGCACGGCGATGATCTCGGCCTCGGGGCCGAGCTGGGTGCGGACGCGCGCCAGCAGCACGTCCACCGCGGGACCGGAGAAGGATTCAAGCGGCACGGGTCAGCTCCCAGGTGGCAAGACTGTGCACCGGCGTCTGCGCGGGCAGCTCGCCCAGCGACAGCACCGGCACGTGCGGCAGGACCGGCTCCACCAGCCGGCGGACGCCCACCCGGAGCGCCGGCGGCGTGATGAGCGGCCGGAACTGGCCGTCACGCTTGTTCGATTCCATGAGGTCGTTGAGCAGGCGGAGCGCCGAGGTGAGGTCCTCGGGCTCGAGCGGCCGGCCGCCGTCGCGGGTGGGCCGCGGGCTGAAGAGGCCCATGAGCGCGGTCTCGAGCTTGGGGCCCATGGTGATGCCGCTGATGGCGCCGTCGCCGTCGTCGAACATCTGCACCAGCACGGACGACAGGCTCCGCCGCACCTGCTCGGTGAGCGCCTCGGGGTCCTTGGTGACGTCGGCCGCGTCCGCGAGGGACTCGAGGATGAGGGCCAGGTCGCGCACCGGCAGCCCCTCGCGGAGCAGGCGCTGCAGCACGCGGTGCACGGTGCCGAGCGAGAGCTTGCCGGGGATCGTGTCCTCGACCAGCGCCGGGTGGGTTTCCTTGAGCGTGTCGAGCAGCTCGCGCACGTTCTGGCGCGAGAGCAGCTCGGCCGAGTGGCGCTTGATGGTCTCCATCAGGTGGGTGGAGAGCACGGTTTGCGGCTCCACCACGCTGTAGCCGTTGCCCTCGGCCTCGAGGCGGCGGTCGGGCGTGATCCAGACCGCCGGCAGGCCGAAGCTCGGGTCGATGGTGCGGATGCCGTCAATCGGCGCCGCCATGCCGGCGGTGTCGAGCGCCAGCAGGTAGCGCGGCAGCACCTCGCCGCCCGCCACGCGGACGCCGCGGAGCTTGATGGCGTACTCGGTGGCCGGGAGCTGGATGTTGTCGCGGATGCGCGCGGGCGGCACGATGATGCCCATCTCGAGCGCCAGCTGCTTCCGCATCAGGCCGATGCGCTGCAGCAGGTCGCCCTTCTGCGACTCGTCCACCAGCGGCACCAGCGCGTAGCCCACTTCCACCTCGAGCGGCTCCACGGCCAGCAGGTCCTTGATGGGCGCCGACTCCGGCCTGGCCTGGGGCTTGGTGATCACCGTGGCCTCGGGCACCTTCTCCCGCTCCACCCGCTGCCGCACCATGTAGGCCACCCCGCCGAGCCCGCCCGCCAGCGTGGCGAAAGGCAGGAAGGGGAACCCGGGCACCACGCCGAGCAGGCCGATGATGACGGCCGACATCCAGAGCGCGCCCTCGTGCCGCGTCAGCTGTGAGGCAATCGCCGGCCCCACGCTCGGCGACTTGGAGCCGTAGGTGACGATGATGCCGGCCGCGGTGCTGACGATGAGCGCCGGGATCTGGGTGATCAGGCCGTCGCCGACGGTCAGGCTCGTGAAGGTGCCGAGCGCCTCGCCGGCCGACATCCCCTGCTGGGTGATGCCGATCAGGAAGCCGCCCACCAGGTTGATGCCCGTGATGATGAGGCCCGCGATGGCGTCGCCGCGGACGAACTTGGCCGAGCCGTCCATGGCGCCGTAGAAGTCGGCGTAGCGCTGGATCTCCTCGCGGCGGCGGCGCGCCTCGGCCTCGTCGATGAGGCCGGCGCCGAGGTCGGCGTCGATGCTCATCTGCCGGCCGGGCATGGCGTCGAGGGTGAACCGCGCGGCCACCTCCGCCACGCGTCCCGCGCCCTTCGTGATCACCATGAAGTTGATCACGATGAGGATCAGGAAGATCACCAGGCCCACGACGTAGTTGCCGCCGATCACCGCGTTGCCGAACGCCGCGATCACCGAGCCCGCATGCCCCGTGGAGAGGATCAGGCGCGTGGTGTTCACGTTGAGCCCGAGCCGGAGCAGTGTGATGAGCAGCAGCAGGCTCGGGAAGATCGAGAACTCGAGCGGGTCCCGGACCGACAGCGTCACCAGGAGCACCAGCACCGCGATGGCCAGCGAGAATGCCAGCAGCGCGTCGAGGATGGCCGGCGGCAGCGGCACGATGAGCAGCGCCACCACGATGATCACGGCGATGGCCAGCCAGGTCTCGGCCGCACCGCCCATGCGCTGGAACATCGTCGGCGCCTCGGCCCCGGCCACGGCCGGCCGGGCCGGGGCGCGGCCGCGCGGCGCGTTCCCGCCCGCCGAGCCGGCCCCCGCGGCGCCGGTGGCGCCGATGGCGGTGCTCGGGGCCGTCACCTATTCCTCCGGGCGGGCAGCTGCGTCCCGCGCTTCCGGAAGACGAACGCGATGATCTCGGCCACCGCCACGTAGAGCGCGGGCGGCACCGGCTCGTTGACCTTGGCGCTGGCCAGCAGCGCGCGCGCCAGCGGCTTGTTCTCGATGACCGGGATGCCGGCCTTGAACGCCAGCTCCTTGATGCGCTGCGCGATGAGGCGCTCGCCCATGGCCACCACGAGCGGGGCGGCGGCCACGAGGGGATCGTACTTGAGCGCCACGGCGATGTGCGTCGGGTTGGTGACCACGACGTCGGCGGTGGCCACGTTCTGCAGCATCCGCTTCCGCGCCATCTGGCGCTGCAGCTGGCGGATGCGGCCCTTCACCTGCGGGTCGCCGTCGGTCTCCTTGTGCTCCTGGACGACCTCCTGCTTGGTCATCCGCAGGCTCTTCTCGAACTGGAACAGCTGGAAGCCGTAGTCGAGCCCCGCGATGGCCAGGAAGGCGAGCCCCGTCAGGAACGCCATCTTGAGCGCCAGCCCGCGCGTGAGGGGGAGCAGCAGCTCCACGCTGACGCCGCCGGCCGCGATCACCTCGGGCCAGGCGCGGCGGAGGATCAGGTAGGTCACCCAGCCGAGGATGGCCACCTTGAGGATGGACTTGAGCAGCGCGAAGACCGAGTCGAGGCTGAAGATCCGCCCGAAGCCCGCCACGGGATCCACCCGGTCGAACTTGGGGCTCAGCGCCTCGAAGGAGAGCACGCCCCGCGCCTGCACCGCGTTGACCAGCAGCGTGAGGGCCCCGATGCCGAGCAGCACCGGGAGCAGCGCCAGCAGCGTCATCCGCCCCACCTGCTGCACGATCGCGATGGCCTGGAAGCCCGTCATGGGCTGGCTGCTGAGCCAGAGGATGTCGGTGCGGAACACGTTCACCGCATGCTGCGCCAGCGAGGCGCCCCCGCTGGCCGCGAGCACGCCGGTGCCCGCCAGGAGCAGCGCCGCGCCGGAGAGCTCGGCGCTCTTCGGGACGCGCCCTTCCTTCCGGGCCTCGTCGCGCCGCTTCGGGGTGGCGGACTCTGTGCGTTCCTGGCCGTCATCCTGGGCCATGGGCTACCTCGGCAGCGCGGCGGGCGTGAAGGCGCGGATCGTCTCGCCCACCCGCAGGGGGAGGGCCTCCACCTCGCCGGCCACCAGGCTGGCGAGGAAGGGGAGCGACGCGCCGAAGGCGAGGAGCCCGACCGACATGGTCACCGGGAACGACAGCATCATCACGTTGAGCTGCGGCACCGCCTTGCCGAGGATGGCGAGCGCCAGGTTGGTGAGGAGGAGCGCCACGAGGATCGGCGCCGCCGCCCGGACACCGGTGCTGAAGATCGCGCCCGCCACCGTGGCCACCGGCAGGCCGCCGGCGAGGCCCGCGAGCGCCTGGCCCGGGGGCACCGCGCGCAGGCTCGCCGCCAGTCCCTCGTAGAGCACCAGGTGCCCGTTCAGCGACAGGTAGACGAGCAGCGCGAAGTAGTTCTTGAGCTGGCCGATGCCGACCGTGGTGCCCGCCGGCAGCGAGCCGTAGGCCTCGCCGAGCGACAGGCCCATCTGCAGCGACGCGATCTCGCCGGCCACCGTCATCCCCGCGATCAGGATGGCCCCCGACAGCCCGATGGCGATGCCGAGCAGCGTCTCGGCCCCGAGCACCAGGCTGCTGGCCAGCATGTCGTCCGGCATCGGGGCCACCGGCGTCACCGCCGGCACCAGCGCGGCCGAGAGCACCACCGCGGCGCCGCTCCGGATGTTCCGCGGCAGTCCCGTGTGCGACCAGAGGGGCGCCATCAGGAACAGGCCCGCCACCCGCGCGCTCACCAGCACGAAGGCGGGCCAGTCGGTGATGCCGACGAGCTGGAGGAAGCCGGCCGAGGTCACGAGGCGAGCCCCGGGAGCAGGTTGAGCGCCTGGGTCATGT
>JBGAOL010000049.1:0-15085 GCA_044221825.1 Gemmatimonadales bacterium | reverse complement strand
CCCGAACACCACGCTCTTGGCGCCGATCACCGCACCCGCCCCGATGACCACATGGTCGGCCACGCCGACGCCGCCGGCGATGGTCACGTCATCCCCGATCCGGCAGCTCCCGGCGATGCCGGTCGTGGCCATGATGAGGCAGCGCCGCCCGATCCGGACGTTGTGCGCCACCTGCACCAGGTTGTCGATCTTCGTCCCGGCGCCGATCACCGTGTCGTCGAGGCTCCCGCGGTCCACACAGGTGCCCGAGCCGATCTCGACATCATCCTCGAGCACGCAGGCGCCGAGGTGAGGCACCCTCCGGTGCCGGTCACCATCGCGAAGATAACGAAACCCCTCCCCACCGATCACCGCCCCGGCCTTGAGCACCACGCGGTCTCCCAGGCGGCTGCCGCTGTGGCACACCACGTGGGGCCCGATCCGGCAGTCCTCCCCGGTCACCACGCCCGGCCCGAGCCAGGCTCCCGCCCCGATGACGCTGCGCGCCCCGATCACCACGCCCGCCTCGAGGATGGCCCGCGGGCCCACCACCACCCCGGCGCCGAGTCGCGCGTCCGCAGCCACCTCCGCCGAGGCCGCCACGCCCTGCCCGTCCGCCGGACGCGGGGCGAACGCCTCCGCCACGCGCAGCAGGGCCTGCTCGGCGTCCGCGACGATGATCCGGGGGATGGAATGGGGCGCCTGCGGGGCGAGATGGGCCGGCATCAGCACGGCCCCAGCCTGCGTGGCGCGAAAGGCGGGAAGGTACCGCGGGGCCAGCAGGACGCTCAGGGCGTCCGGCCCCGCCCGGTCGAGCGGGGCCAGCCGCTGGAGGGAGACGTCCCCGCTGCCCTCCAGGCGGCCGCCGACCAGCTCGGCGACCGCCCGTGCCGTCAGGGACCGGGAGGGCCCGGGCGAGGTCAGGGGGTGGCCTTGACCTTGTCGATGACCTGCTGGGTGAGGTCGAGATTCTTGTCGACCGCGACGATGAGGCCGTCGTTGGCGCTCACGTCAAACACCAGCGCGTAGCCCCCGGCGGCCCGCACCGCCTCGATGGCGCTGTTCACCCGGTTGTGGATGGGGGAGAGCAGCTCCTGCTCCCGCTGCTGCGCCCGCCCCTGGAGGTCCTGCGCGCGCTGCTGCAGCTGGTCGCGCTGGGTCTCGAGCTCGCGCCGCTTGGCCGTCTTGGCGGCCGCCGAGAGCATCACCGAGCGCTGCTCGAAGTCCGCGGCGGCGGAGTCGAGGCTCTGCTGCAGCCGCTCGACCTCGGTGCGGAACCCCGCCACTTCGCGGGTATACGTGGACTCGGCCTGCGCGAAGCCCGGGGTCGCGAGCAGCACCGCCCGGGCGTTGATGAACGCCACCCGGCCGGCCGTGGCCTGCGCGGACAGCGCGGCCGGGGCCAGGACGAGCGCGAACGCCAGGACCAGCCAGCGAACCGACGAGGAACGGACCATCGAGGAACTCCTGCTGAGGGTGGTGGACCGGCCTAGAAGAACTGGCCGAGCTTGAAGTGGAGCTGCCAGCCCGGGTCGGGCCGGCCGGTCCGGGTGACCTTGTCGAAGCCATAGCCCAGGTCGATCCCGATGGGCCCGAGCGGCGACAGCACCGCCACCCCGAAGCCCGCGCCCCGGAACAGGCGGCTCGGATCGTACTGGCGCGCGGTGCGGTACACGTTGCCGGCGTCGAGGAAGGTGCTGAAGTAGAGCGACTGGCTGACGCGGGCGCCGGCCTCGACGGTGAAGGCCGCATACGCCTTGCCGAAGCTCGACGCGCCGGCGGCCGAGCTACCGCCCGCCGTGGGGTCGAAGCCGTTCGGCGTGATGGAGAACTCGTCGTAGCCGCGGAGCGGCACGCCGAACTGCGTGCCGCCGAGCGAGTAGAGCTCGGTGAAGAACGGTCCCGCGTCGCCGAAGATGAAGCCGCTCTTCGCCGTGAAGCCGAGCACGAACTGGATGCCGCTGCCGAGCTGCTCGTTGCCGCCCAGCTGCCCGAGCGGGGCGTAGAAGCGGTTTTCCACCTCGGTCTTGCGATAGTCGCCGGTGCCGCCGAGGGGGCCGCCGTTGAACTCGAGCGAGAAGTTGGTGAGGGTGCCGCCGGTGGCGAACGGCAGCCCGATCCGGGTGTCGCGCACGATGCTGCCGCCGATGGTGGACCGGGTGCAGCTGGCGCAGCGGAAGCGCGAGCGCAGGTCCGTGGAGCCGCCGGTGAACTTGATCTGCTGCAGCCCGTAGCTGGTGAAGATCCGGGTGAAGCGCGATCCCAGGAACGGGAAGCCGAGCTGGAGGCTGCCGCCCAGCTGCCGCCGCCGCCCGAGGTCGCCCACGGTGAAGCGCTGGCGGGAGTTGAAGAGGGTGACGGTCCCCGAGATCCGGCTCTCCTTGATGGCCGGGTCGGTGTAGCTCAGCGTGAAGTCGTTGATGTTGCGCCCGAACTGCCACATCAGCCGCCCGCGCTTCCCCCGGCCAAACAGGTTGGGCTCCTCCAGGCCGAGGAAGCCCCCGAGCCCGGTGCCCTGCCCCAGGGAGGCGCCGAAATTGATGTTGCCGGTGCGCCGCTCCTCCACCCGGAACGTCAGGTCCACGTCCACGCCGTTCTCCGTCGGGTCCACGCTCGGCGGGGCCATGGGCTGCTGGAAGAAGCCCAGGTTGCCCACGTTCTGCCAGCTGCGGATCAGGCGGTCCCGGTTGAAGAGCTCCCCCGGGGCCATCACGATGGCCTCGCGGATGACGCGCTCGTGGGTCACGTCGTTGCCCACGATGTTGATCTTGTTGATCGTGGCGGGGCTGCCCTCGCGGATCGTCCACTTGAGGTCGATGGTGGGCGTGCCGTCCGGCGCGGTGCGCCGGGTCTCCTCGGGCTCGATCTGGGCGTAGATGTAGCCGTTGTTGCTGTAGAGCGTCTGCACCCCTTCGGTGGCCGTGGCCCACTCGACGCTGTTGAAGTCGAGGCCGGTGCCGCCGTCGGGGCCGAACGGGTACAGCGTCATCAGCTCCTCGGTGCTGAAGCGCCGGTTCCCGTTCACCTGGAACGTCCCGATCTTGTAGCGCGCGCCTTCCTCCACCGTGAGGTGCAGGGCCGCCTTGCCCGTGGCGGAGTCCACCTCGAGCGAGTCGCGCACCACCTGGAAGTCGATGTAGCCGTTGCTCCCGTAGAAGGCGGGGAGCCGCTCGCGCAGGTCCTGCTGCAGCTTGTCGTCGTCCAGGCGGCCGGGGCGCCACCACCAGAAGCCCTCGGGCTTGGTGCCCATGCGCTTCACCAGCGCCTTGTCGTCGAACCGCTCGTTCCCCTCCACCAGCACCGCGGCGATCGCGACCCGGTTCCCCTCGCTGATGTCGTAGATGATGTTGACCTGGCCGGGGGCCGGCGTGGTCTCGATCACCTTCACCGTGGCGGCGTAGTAGCCCTGGGCATGGTACATCGAGTCGATGGACGCCCGCCCCCGCTCCACCACCGCGCGATCGAGCGGCCGGAAGTCCACCAGCTTGACCCGCTCCTTCACGTCGCCGCTGGAGATGCGCTCGTTGCCCTTCACGGCCCAGCGCTGCAGCACGGGCCGCTCGCGCACCTTCACCACGAGGATGACGCGCTGGAACGGATCCTCGGCCTGCAGGATCTGCACGTCGTCGAACTGGCCGGTCTTGAAGAGCGCCTGGACCGCGCGCTGGATGTCGCGGTAGTTGGTGGCACGCCCGGGGACGAGGGCGGCCGTGCCGAGGATCTGCTGCACCGTGAGGCGGGCGTTGCCCTCCACGGCGATGCTGTCCACGACGGGAGCGGGCGCGCCCCCCTGCTGCGCCGTCGCGGGGACGGCCCACAGGGACACACCGAGGCTGGCGAGCAGGAGGGAGCGCCGAAGCAGTCCAGGCCTTCGAGGCGCTCAGTGCGCGGAATGCGAGGCGGTCGCCATCGGGCGCCTTGTCCACCTCGATCTCGTCGGTCTTGCTGAACTCGCCGAGCAGGATCTTCTCGCTGAGCGGGTCCTCGATGTACTTCTGGATGGCGCGCTTCAAGGGACGCGCCCCGTAGTTCTGGTCGTAGCCGTGGTCCACCAGGAAGTCGATGGCCGCGGGCGTGAGCCGGATGGCTTCCTCGCCCACCCGCTTCTGCACGTCGCGCACCAGGATGGTGACCACCTGGGCGATGTGTTCCTTGGCCAGCGGATGGAAGACGATGATGTCGTCGATCCGGTTCAGGAACTCCGGGTTGAACGTCCGCTGGATCTCGTCCTTGATCTTGTCCTGCATCTTGTCGAACGAGGTCTTGAAGTCCTGCCCGTGGAAGCCGAGCGTCTTGCCCTGCATGATGTCGCGGGCGCCGACGTTCGAGGTCATGATGACCACGGTGTTCTTGAAGTCGATCACCCGGCCGTAGTTGTCGGTCAGGTGGCCCTCGTCCAGCACCTGGAGCAGGATGTTGAAGACGTCCGGATGGGCCTTCTCGATCTCGTCGAGCAGCACCACCGAGTACGGCTTCCGGCGGATCGCCTTGGTGAGCGTCCCGCTGTCCTCGTAGCCCACGTAGCCCGGGGGCGCGCCGATCAGGCGGCTCACCGAGAACTTCTCCATGTACTCCGACATGTCCACGCGGATGAGCGCGGACGGGTCGGCGAAGAGGAACTTGGCCAGCGCCCGCGCCAGCTCGGTCTTGCCGACGCCCGTGGGCCCGCAGAAGATGAACGAGCCGATCGGGTGGTTCGGGTCCTTGAGGCCGGCGCGCGAGCGGCGGATGGCCCGGCTGATCGCCTTGATGGCCTCGTCCTGGCCCACCACGGAGAGATGCAGCTCGTCCTCCATCCGGAGGAGCCGCGACGCCTCCTGCTCCTGCAGGCGCGTCACCGGGATCCCGGTCCAGCGGCTCACGATGAAGGCGATGTTCTCCTCATCGATCACCGGCCGGCGGGTCTGGCGCTCCTTCTCCCACTCCTCCTGCCGCTGGCGGATCTGGGTCTGGAGGTCGCGCTCCTTGTCCCGCAGCGCCGCCGCCCGCTCGAAGTTCTGGTCGCGGACCGCGTCTTCCTTGTCCAGGTTCACCTTCTCGAGGTCGGCCTTGAGGTTGGCCACCTCGGCCGGCGGCACCTGCGAGGCGAGCCGCGCCCGGGCGCCGGCCTCGTCGATGACGTCGATGGCCTTGTCCGGCAGGAAGCGGTCGGTGATGTAGCGCTCCGACAGCTTGGCCGCGGCGTCGAGGGTCTCGTCCGGGATCACCACGCGGTGGTGCTCCTCGTACTTCTTGCGGAGGCCCTTGAGGATCTCGACGGTCTCCTCGATGCTCGGCGGGTCCACCATGACGGTCTGGAACCGCCGCTCGAGGGCGCCGTCCTTCTCGATGTACTTGCGGTACTCGTTGAGCGTCGAGGCGCCCACGCACTGGAGCTCGCCCCGCGCCAGCGCAGGCTTGAGCATGTTGGAGGCGTCGATGGCGCCTTCCGCCGCGCCCGCCCCCACCAGCGTGTGCAGCTCGTCGATGAACAGCACGATCTGCTTGTTCTGGGCGATCTCGTTCATGACCGCCTTGAGCCGCTCCTCGAACTGGCCGCGGTACTTGGTGCCCGCGATGACCGCCGCCATGTCGAGCGAGAGCACCCGGTGGTCCTTGAGGACGTCCGGGCAGAGCCCGTTGGCGATCATGAGCGCCAGGCCCTCGACGATGGCCGTCTTGCCGACGCCCGGCTCGCCGATGAGCACCGGGTTGTTCTTCTTGCGCCGGGCCAGGATCTCCATGACCCGCTCGATCTCCTTGGCCCGCCCGATCGTGGGATCGAGCTGCCCCTCGGCCGCGAGCTGCGTCAGGTCGCGGCAGAAGTGGTCGAGCGCCGGGGTCTTGGACTTCTTCTCCGCCTTGTTGGGCTGCGAGGCCGGGGTGGGCGTGGCGCCACCGCCGCTGGCCTGCGCGGGCGGCTGCGGCATGTCGCTGCCGAGGAGCCGCAGCGTCTCCGCCCGGCTCTGCTCCAGGTTCACGCCGGCGTCGGTGAGCACCTGCGCCGCAATCCCCTTCTCCTCGCGCAGCAGGCCGAGGAGCAGGTGTTCCGTGCCCACGTAGCTGTGGTTGAGCTCGCGCGCCTCGGTCATGGCGAGCTCCAGCACCTTCTTGGCCCGCGAGGTGTACGGCAGGTCGGGGCCGGTGGCTGCCGCCGCCTTCCCCTTCTTGACCGTCTCCTCGATCTTCTGCTGGATCTCCTCGAGGTCCACGTTCAGGTTCTGGAGCACCGCCGCGGCGACGCCCTCGCCCTCCCGGATGAGCCCCAGCAGGATGTGCTCCGTCCCCACGTACTCGTGGTGGAGCCGGGCCGCTTCCTCGCGCGCCATCTGCAGGACCTTCCGCACGCGATCAGTGAAGTTATACCCGTTCATGGCGTCGCCCCTCGGCGTCCAGCTTCGTCTTCCAGCAGCGCCCGCACGAAGCGGGCGCGACGGACGTTCAGTTCCGGATCAGTGGCCCCCACGCCCTCGTGCTGCGCGAGGTGGGCCGGCTGCGTGTGGACGAGCAGCTTGTTGAGCGCGTAGAGCCCCACCTGGTCCACCAGGCTGAGCCCCACGCCGAGCCGCACGCCCGACAGCAGGTTCATCGTCTCCTCGAAGGACAGCGTCCGCGCGTGCCGCAACAGCCCGTACGCGCGCCAGACCTTGTCCTCGATGATCGTCGGCACGTCGCGGAGCAGCACCTGCCGCGCCTGCTCCTCGTACTCGATGACCTGCCGGACCATCTTGCCCAGGTGGTCCAGCAGCTCGCGTTCCGACTTCCCCAGCGTGGTCTGGTTCGAGAGCTGGAAGAAGTTCCCCACCACCTCGCTGCCCTCGCCGTAGAGCCCGCGGAATGTCAGGCCCACCTGCGCGAGACCCTGCAGCACCTTCGAAATTTCCTTCGTCAGCACGAGCCCCGGCAGGTGGATGAGCACCGACGCACGGAGCCCCGTTCCGACGTTGGTGGGGCACGAAGTAAGGTAACCAAACTCGGGATGAAATGCGAAGGGAAGTCGTTGTCCCAATTCGCTGTCCACGCGGTCGACTTGCTGGTATGCGGCGTCCAGATCGAAGCCCGAGCGGAACCCCTGAAGTCGGAGATGGTCTTCCTCGTTGAGCATCACCCCGACCCGGTCCTGCACCAGCAGCGCCGCGCCCGGCCGCACCACCGCGGGGTCGCCCAACCCGGCGAGTTCCTTGCTGACCAGGTGCCGCTCATGCAGCAGCTGCCGGTCCTCCAGTGCGAGCCGGTCCACCCGGAACAGGTGAGCCTTCCGGAGGGAGACCGTTTCCCGGGCAGCCGCCTGCACGTCGGTCAGGATGCCCTCCCGGTCGCCCAGGGTGGCCCGCAGGGCATAGGGGTGAGCTGCCAGGTTCCGGGCCAGCCGGATCCGGGTGGACAGCACCAGGTGACTGGCCGGGCCGCTGGCATCGAGCCAGGTGAGGCCCCCGTCGGGCAGCAGGCTCAGGTCGATCATACCCCGCCCTCCGCCACCCGCAGTCGGTCCCGGAGCTCCGCCGCCAGCTCGAAGTTCTCCGTTTCCACGGCGAGACGCAGCTGTTCCCGGAGCTGGTGGGAGGTGGGGACGGCGGCGGGGGTGGCCTCCCCCGGCGGCTGGTAGCGCTCCCCGAGGTGCCGGCTGGAGCCGTGCAGCCGGCGCAGGAGGTCCCGCAGGGCTCCCTCGAAGGTCCGGTAGCAGTCGCTGCAGCCCAATCGTCCCGATTCCCGGAAGTCGGTCAGCGTTGCATGGCAGGTGGGGCAGGCCCCGCCCGGGGTGATGCCCGGGAGCACGGCGGCGGGATCCATCCCCTTCCCCATCGAGGCCAGGAACGCCCCCACCGGGGTCTTCCCGAGCGACGCCGCGCTCTCCACGCCCTTCTCCGCCGCGCAGCGCTCGCAGAGATGCACGGTCACCACCTGATCCTGGGCAATCTGGGTCAGGTGGACCACCGCATCGCGTTCATGGCACTGGTCGCAGCGCATCAGCTCTCCACCTCCACCCGGTCCACCGGCACCAGCCGGCCGCCGTCCATCGCCAGGACCCGGTCGGCACGGGCGGCCAGCAGGCGGTTATGGGTCACCACCACCAGCGCCGTCTCGAAATCGCGGGCCACCGTGGCCAGCAGGTCGTGCAGGCGCTCCGCCTGGGCGGCGTCGAGGTTGCCCGACGGCTCGTCGGCCAGGACCACCCGGGGGTCGTTGGCCAGCGCCCGCGCCACGGCCACCCGCTGCTGCTCGCCCCCCGAGAGCTGCTGCGGGCGGTGGGTCAGGCGCCCGGCGAGGCCCACCTGCGCCAGCAGCGCGCCGGCCCGCTGCTCGGCCTCGCGGGGCGACTGGCCCGCGATCCGCAGCGGCAGCATCACGTTCTCGAGGGCGGTGAAGTCGCGCAGCAGGTGGTGAAACTGGAAGACGAAGCCGAGGTGCCGGTTGCGCACCTGCTCCAGTTCCGCCGTGCTGCACCGCCCGAACGCCACCCCGTCGAGGGTGATCTCCCCCGCGGTCGGCAGGTCGAGCGCACCCAGCAGGTGCAGCAGCGTGCTCTTCCCCGCCCCGCTCGCCCCCGTGATGGCCACGAACTCGCCGCGACCCACCGTCAGGTCCACGCCTGCCAGGATCTCGAGCGGCCGGCCGTCGCCGCCCTCGTACACCTTGCGCACGCCCTGCGCCTCGAGGATGGCGCTCATTCGTACCGGATCGCGTCCACCGGGGTGAGGCTGCTGGCCGCCCGCGAGGGCGGGATCGTCGCGGCGAGCACCAGGCAGAAGCTCGCCGCCACCACCACCGCCACGTCGAGCGGCTCCACCTGGATCGGCAGGTGGTCGATCGAGTAGAGGCTCGCCGGGATCCGGATCCACTGCCCCCGGTCCACCGCCAGGCTGATGGCGAGCCCGGCCACGAGCCCGGCGCCCACGCCCACCACCCCCACGACGGCCCCCTGCGCCAGGAAGATCCGTGCGACGGCCCCGCGCCCCAGCCCCATCGCCTGCAGGATCCCGATCTCGCGGGTCTTCTCCGCCACCACCATGGTGAGCGTGCCGACGATGTTGAAGGCCGCGACGACCATGATGAAGAAGATAATGAGCCCCATCGCCACCTTCTCGAGCTCGAGGGCGCTGAAGAGCGTCTCGTTCTGCGCCTGCCAGTCCAGCGCCCGATACGGATACCCGAGCTTCTCCTCGATGCGCCGGCCGATGGCCGGCGCCTGCCACGGGTCGGCCACCCGCGCCACGATGCCCGAGACCGCATCACCGAGCCCGGTGAAGCGCTGCCCCGCCTCGCGCGACATCACCACGAACTGGTTGTCGTAGAGGAACATGCCGGTGGTGAACAGCCCCGTCACCTCGAAGCGCCAGTACTGTGGCACGGCCGCGCCGAGGGCGCGGTTCACCGTCGGCGGCTTGGCCGGGACCAGCGTCACGATGTCGCCGGTGGTCACGGTGAGCCGCTCGGCGAGCCGGCTGCCCAGCACGATGCCGCCGTCGACATCGTCGCGGGTGGTGCGGAAGGTGAGGTCGCCGCGGGTGACGGCTTGCGGCAGCGTGGTCACCGAGCGCGTCCCCGTGTCAGGCTCGAAGCCGAGCACGTTCACGCCCTCGGCGTAGTCGGCGCCGGCGGAGATGATGGACTGGCTGAGGACCTCGGGGGCCACCGCGATGACGCCGGGCTCCTTGGCCACCTGCTGCATCACCACCTGCCAGTCGTCGAGCCGCAGGCCCGCGCCGTAGGTGAGGATGCGGAGGTGAGGATTGGCCACCAGGATGCGCTCGCGCAGCTCGTTGCGGAGCCCGTTCATGACGCCGAGCACCACGATGAGCGCCGCCACGCCCACCGCCACGCCCCCGATGGCGATGGCGGTGATCAGCGAGACTCGCCCGGAGGTGCGCCGGCTCCGCAGGTAGCGCCCGGCGATCTCCCGCTCCAGCCGCGAGGGCCAGCGCAGGAGCTCGGTGAGGCCGGCGCCCGCCGTGGCCATCAGTCCTCCGGCCGCATGGCCGGGAACAGGATCACGTCCCGGATCGAGGGCTGGCCGAGGAGCAGCATGACCAGCCGGTCCACGCCGATGCCCATGCCGCCCGTGGGGGGCATCCCGTACTCGAGGGCGCGGATGTAGTCGGCGTCGTACGGTTGCGCCTCGTCGTTGCCGGCGGCGCGCTGGCGGCCCTGGTCCTCGAAGCGGGCGCGCTGGTCGTCGGGGTCGTTGAGCTCGCTGAAGGCGTTCGCCAGCTCGCGGCACTGCACGAAGAGCTCGAACCGCTCGGTGAGCACCGGGTTGTCGCGATGCACCTTGGCGAGCGGCGAGATGGGCTTGGGATAGTCCACCACGAAGGTGGGCTGCACGCAGTGCGGCTCCAGGAACGTGCCGAACATCTCGTCGAGCAGCTTCCCGCCGGTGAAGCTGTTGGCCTCGTCGGCGGGAACGCCCGCGGCGATGAGCCGGCTCCGCATCTCCGCCTCGCTGGCCGTGAGCACGTCCACGCCGCTGTGCCGGCGGATGCCGTCCACGAACGGCACCCGCGCGAACGGGGGCGCGAAGTCGAGCGTGACGCCCTCCCGCTCGAGCGTGGTGCCCCCGCCGGTGACGAGGCCCACGAGGTCCGCCAGCAGGGCCTCCACCAGGGCCATCATGTCGCCGTAGTCGGCGTAGGCCTGGTAGAGCTCGAGCATGGTGAACTCGGGGTTGTGCGAGCGGTCCATCCCCTCGTTGCGGAAGTCGTGCCCGATCTCGTACACCCGCTCGAAGCCACCCACCACCAGCCGCTTGAGGTACAGCTCGTCCGCGATGCGGAGGTAGAGCGGCATGTCGAGCGCGTTGTGATGCGTGATGAAGGGCCGCGCGGCGGCGCCACCGTACAGCGGCTGGAGCACCGGCGTCTCCACCTCGAGGAAGCCGCGGGCGTCGAGGAAGCTGCGCACCCGCGTCACGATGCGCGACCGGAGCCGGAACACCTCCCGCACCTCGGGATGCACCGCCAGGTCGGCATACCGCTGCCGGTAGCGCACCTCGGGATCGGCCAGGCCGCCGTGCTCGCGGACCGTGCCGTCCTCCAGCACCTCGCGCTTGCCGCGCGGCAGCGGCTTGAGGGACTTGGAGAGCAGCGTCACCTCGGTGGCCCGCACCGTCACCTCGCCGGCGCGGGTGCGCATCAGGCGGCCCTTCACCCCGATGTGGTCGTCGAGGTCGAGGAGCTGCACCAGCGCCCAGGCGTCGCCCAAAGCGTCGGCGCGGAGGTACACCTGGAGGCGGCCCTCGCCGTCCTCTACGTGCCCGAAGACCACCTTCCCCTTGGGCCGCCACGCCTCGACCCGCCCGGCGATGGTCACCTCGGGCCCGTCCTCCGCGTGCTCGTCGCGGTAGAGCCCCAGCGCCTCGCGCGTGCTGTGGCTCCGGGCGTAGCGGTAGGCAAAGGGCCGCACCCCGAGCTGCGCCAGCTCGGGGAGCTTGGCGCGGCGCGCCGCCTCGACGAAGGAACGCTCCTCGCTCACGCGGCCTCCCCACCGTGGCGCTTGAGAAACGCCTCGATGAACTCGTCCAGCTCCCCGTCCATCACCGCCTGCACGTCGGTGAGCTTGAGCTCGGTGCGGTGGTCGTTCACCATGGTGTAGGGCTGGAACACGTAGGACCGGATCTGGTTGCCCCAGGAGTTGTCCGTCTTGGTGGCCTCGAGCTTGGCCCGCTCGGCCTCCTGCTCCTCGAGCTGCTTCTGGTACAGCGCGGCGCGGAGCATCTTGTACGCGGTGGCCTTGTTCTTCCCCTGGCTCCGCTCCTGCTGGCACGCCACCACGATGCCCGTGGGGATGTGCGTCAGGCGCACCGCCGAGGAGGTCTTGTTGACGTGCTGCCCGCCCGCGCCCGAGGCGCGGTAGACGTCCATCTTGATGTCCTCGTCGCGCAGGTCCACCTCGATGGTGTCGTCGATGTCCGGGTACACGAACACCGACGCGAACGACGTGTGCCGCCGCGCCTGCGAGTCGAAGGGGCTGATGCGCACCAGCCGGTGCACCCCCTTCTCCGCCTTGAGGAAGCCGTAGGCGTAGCGCCCCTTGATCTCGATCGAGACCGACTTGATCCCCGCCTCCTCGCCGTCGAGCATGTCGAGGATGCTCACCTCGAAGCCCTTCCGCTCCGCCCAGCGCACGTACATGCGCATGAGCATCGAGGCCCAGTCCTGGGACTCGGTGCCGCCGGCGCCGGGATGGATGGTCAGGATGGCGTCGCCCGGGTCATCGGGGCCGCGGAGCATGGTCTGGAGCTCGAAGCTCTCCACCAGGTGGCCCATCTTCCGGACGTCGCTGCGGAGCTCGTTCGTCAGCTCCTCGTCAGGCTCCGCCTCGAGCAGTTCCACCATCGCCTTGGCGTCACCGATCTTCTTCTCGATGTCCGCGGCCGGCGTGGTCCAGCCCTTCAGCTCCTTGATCTCCTGCACCACCTTCCGGGCCTCCTCCTGGCGGGACCAGAAGCTGGCATCGGCCTGGCGGGCCTCGAGGTCGTTCAGGCGGCGCGTCTTGGCATCCAAGTCAAAGAAACCCCCGGACTTGGGCGAATCGCCGTTCGAGCTGGTCTATCTGTTCAGTCACGTCACGCATAAGTCGTTAGAAGATCAGGGATTGCGGAAAGATAAGGGGCTGGGCCCCGGGGTGATACCCGCCCGGACACAGCGAAGGGGAGCCGCCCCGCGAGGCGGCTCCCCTTCCCGTGCCCGGCCGGACCCGGACCGGCTAGAACTGCTTCTGGCCGCCGGCCAGGATCTCGTTCAGCGCGTCGGTGAAGTGCGTCGTGGACGACGCCAGCTCCTTCCCGACCTGCTCGGTGTACTCCTCCCAGCTCTTGGCGATCTCCTCCTGGAAGAGCGTCTTGAGCGTACCGTTGGCGATGCCTTCCTTCCGCCGGTCCGGGTAATACACCACCAGGTCGGAGATCAGCGCACGCGCCAGGCGGCGGGCCTTCTGCCCCGGGTCCTGGGACATGAAAGGGTTCACGGGCCGCCCCGGGGCGCCAGCCGGCTTCGGCGCCGCCGCCGGGGCCGAGGCCGGGGCTGCCGGAGGACGAGGTGCCGCAGGCGGGCTGGCAATCTCCGGCGGGAAGCGGAAGCTCGGAGCGGCCGGGGGAGTCGGGATCGAGGCCTGGTCCGGCGGCGCCACGGGCCGGGTGGGCGTCATCGGCGTGCCCGGCATCGTCGGCCGCACCGCCGGCGGGGGCATCATGGGCGGTCGCGGCGTCGGGCTTGGCGTCCCGGGTGCCACCGGCCCACCCGGTGGGAAACTCCGGGGCATGGTCGGTCGACCTGGTGCCCCGGGAACCGCCGGGGGAGCGACGGACGGCCGAGGAGCGGCGGGAGGCGGGACTGGCGCAGCTGGCCGGAGCGGCGGGGCGGCTGGCGGCATCACCACCGGGCGCTCGACGACTGGAGGCGCGGGCGGGGCCGGCGCGGCCACCGGCGCGGTGACCGGAGCCGGCATGGACGGCGCTGGCGGCGCCACCGGCGCGGCTGCCACCGGCGGCTCGGGCGCGCGCGGCGCGGCTGGCGCTGCAAGCGGCGCCGCGGCCACGCTGCCCATGGCGCGAGTGACGGGGAAGATCCCCTGGCAAACCTTGCAGCGTGCCCGGACGCCAGCCTCCGGGACCTTGGCTGGGTCCACCCGGTAGACGGTCGTGCACGACGGACAGGTGACGTTCATGACACCCCCTGGCGGCTCCCCGAGGTGCGGCCCCCGGACTCATCCGAATCGGGCTGCTGACGGCGGTCGACCACGAAGACCGATCCCGGCAGCGTCTTGGCGTAACTCTTCATCTCGGTGGCCAGTTCACTCACCTGCGCCGGGTGGGTGAACTTGCGGCTCCGGTTGGTCACGATGCCGATCGAGAGCGTCATCAGCGGCACCCGGTGCAGCTGGCCCCGGCGGTCCTTCCCGAAGAAGTACCCGGCCCGGCGATCCTGGTCATTGTACTGCAGCGGCACCAGCGTGTCGAAGACACTGATGATCTCGGTGCAGATCTCGTTGGCGCTCGGCAGCGGGACCACGAAAATGAAGTCGTCCCCGCCGATGTGCCCCACGAACCCGCCCGTGCCCAGCACGCCCTTCACGACATCGTGCAGGATCCGCGACAGGATGTAGATGACGCGGTCCCCATCGTAGTAGCTGTACCGGTCGTTGAACTCCTTGAAGTGATCCAGGTCGGCGTAGCAGACGGCAAACTCCTGCTCGCTCTCCAGCTGCCGGCGGATCTCCCGCTCGATCTCCGTGGTGCCCGGCAGCCGTGTCGAGGGATGCACCGACACGTCCCGTTCGGTCCGCGTCTGGATGGCCTCTAGGCGCGCCCGCTGCTCGGCCGGCGAGAACAGCGGCGAGATCACCTCGTCCGTCCCCGCGGCAAACCAGCTCTCCACCTGCGCCGGGTCGTGCCGCCCCGAGAGCATCACCACCGGCACGATCGCGGTGAAGGCATCGCTCTTGAGCGTGCGCACCAGCGCCACGCCCGCCTCCCCCGTGCGGTCGGCGTCCACGAAGAGGAACGCCGGGAACCCGCGGAGGATGATCGAGTGCACCTCCGCCGGGTCGGGGAGGCTCTCCAGCGGGAAGTCGCGCTGCTCGGCCCAGTGCCGCACAAGGGCAGGCACGGGGTCGCTGGCCGCCGCGTGAAAGAGGACCGTCGGTCGAGTGCGCAGCTAGGGCTCCCGGTCGTCGAAAGGCAGAAGTCTATGCATGGTACGGACTTCCGCCCCGTCTGTCAAATGAAGAACACCGCGATGGCCACCATCGCGTACAGGGCCAGCAGCTGCACCCCCTCGTACCAGTGGGATTCGCCATCCAGCGTCACGATGGCGGCGAGCAGGGTGGAGAATCCCACGGCCGCCACTTCGAGCGGGCTGAACACCAGGTTCATGCCGTCGAGGCCCATGGCAGCCCCCACGAACACCAGGATCGGGGCCACCAGCAGGGCCACCTGCGTGCTCGAGCCCAGGGCAATCTGGAGCGCCAGGTCGAGCTTGCCCTTCCGCGCCACCACGATGGCGGTGGCGTGCTCCGCCGCGTTGCCGATGATCGGGATCACGATGAGGCCCAGGAACACCTTGGAGATGCCCGTGCCCGCCGTCAGCGGCTCGACGGCATGCACCAGGATCTCGGACATCACCGCCACGCC
>JBGAOL010000048.1:0-15026 GCA_044221825.1 Gemmatimonadales bacterium | reverse complement strand
CTTCTATCACTTCCTCGACATGGGGACCGGACTCCGGTTCCGCGACGTCGAGCTCTCGACGGTCGACACGGCGCTGCTCCTCGCGGGGGCGCTGTTTTGCCAGCAGTACTTCGACGGGGCGGGGGCGGACGAGGGGGAGATCCGCGCGCTCGCCGACTCGCTCTACCGCCGCGTGAACTGGCAGTGGGCCGCGACGCGGCACCCGCCGCTCGTGGCCATGGGCTGGCGTCCCGAGGACGGGTGGACGCCGCTCGACTGGAACGGCTACAACGAGGCGATGCTCGTCTACCTGCTCGGGCTCGGCTCGCCGACCTTCCCCCTCGACTCGACGGCGTGGCCCGCGTGGACCAGCACGTACACGTGGGGCAGCTACTACGGCCAGGACCACGTGGGCTTCGCCCCGCTCTTTGGCCATCACTACAGCCAGACGTGGGTGGACTTCCGCGGCATCCAGGACGCGTACATGAAGGGCCAGGGCATCGACTACTTCGAGAACACCCGCCGCGCCACGCTGGCGCAGCGGCGCTATGCGATGGACAACCCGATGGGCTGGCGCGGCTACGGCGAGAACCTGTGGGGCCTCTCCGCCTCCGACGGCCCGCTCGACACCACGCTGTCCGTCAACGGCACCGCCCGCCGCTTCTTCACCTACGCCGCGCGCGGCGCCTCCTACACCGAGGTGCGCGACGACGGCACGCTGGCCCCGACCGCCGCAGCGGGCAGCCTGCCCTTCGCGCCGGAGGTGGTGCTGCCGGCACTGCTCGAGATGCGCCGCCGTTACGGCGACCGCCTCTTCGGCCAGTACGGGTTCCTCGATGCGTTCAATCCCACCTACCGCTTCGCCACGCGGGCGCAGCACGGCGTCATCGTGGCCGACACGGGCTGGTTCGACACCGACTACCTGGGGATCGACCAGGGGCCGATCCTGGCCATGAGCGCCAACTACCGGAGCGACCTGGTCTGGAAGTACATGCGGAAGAGCCCCTACCTGGTGACCGGGCTCAAGCGCGCGGGATTCACCGGCGGGTGGCTCACGCCGTGAGGCCGGGCGCCGGCACGGCGCGGCATCCCATCATCACGGGCGCGCTGGCGCTCGTGGTGGCGGGGGGCGTGCTGGGCTGTGCGCCCCCGGGGGACGAGGGCATCACGCTCCGCTTCTGGGCCTTCGGGCGCGAGGGGGAGGTGGTGGCCGAGCTGGTGCCGGAGTTCGAGCGCACCCATCCGGGCATCCGGGTGGTGGTGCAGCAGATGCCCTGGACGGCGGCGCACGAGAAGCTGCTGACGGCCCACGTGGGCCGCACCACGCCCGACGTGGCGCAACTCGGCAACACCTGGATCCCGGAGTTCGCCGCGCTCGAGGCGCTGGCGCCGCTCGACTCGTTCGTGGACGCGTCCCCGCTGGTGGACTCGGCCGCGTACTTCGGCGGCATCTGGGTCACCAACCGGAACGAGGGTCGCCTGCTCGGCGTGCCCTGGTATGTCGATACCCGCGTGCTCTTCTACCGCAGCGACCTGCTGGCGCGCGCCGGCTACGCGGCGATGCCGGCGAGCTGGGCCGAGTGGCGGCGCGCCATGGAGGCGGTGAAGGCCCGCGGTGGCCCCGGCACCTTTGCCATCTACCTGCCCACCAACGAGTGGAACCCGCCCATCCTCCTCGGCGTGGGCGCCGGCAGCACGCTCCTGGCCGACGACTGGCAGCACGGCGCGTTCCGTGAGGCGCCGTTCCGGCGCGCGTTCGACTTCTACCTGGGGCTCTATCGCGACGGCCTGGCCCCGGCCATGGGCGCCAACGACGTGGCCAACCTGTACCAGGAGTTTGCCCGCGGCACTTTCGCCATGTACCTCGGCGGGCCGTGGCAGCTGGGCGAATTTGCGCGCCGGCTGCCGCCCGAGCTGCAGGACAAGTGGGCCACGGCACCGCTGCCCTCGGAGGACGGGCGTGAGCCGGGGCGCTCATTGGCGGGCGGCTCGAGCCTCGTGGTGTTTGCCGCCACGAAGCACCGCGACGCCGCCTGGCAGCTGGTGGAGTACCTCGCGCAGCCGGCGCAGCAGGTGGCCTTCTTCCGCCTGAGCGGCAACCTCCCCGCCCGTCGCGAGGCCTGGGCCGATTCCGCCCTGGCCGGCGACCCGCGGGTGCAGGCTTTCCGGGTGCAGCTCGACCACGTGGCCCCGATGCCGCCAATCCCGGAATGGGAGCTCATCACCTCGCGGGTCATCGAGCAGGCGGAGCGCGCCGTGCGGGGCGGCGTCCCGGCCGACGCGGTCCTGGCCACCCTCGACGGGCAGGTGGACCAGGTCCTCGAGAAGCGTCGCTGGCTGCTGGCCCGCGCACGCGTGGAGCGGCCGTGAGCCGGGCGCCGGGGAGCCAGGCTGAGGGGCGGGCGGGGTGGTGGTTCGTCGCCCCGGCGCTGACGCTCATCGGGGTGTTCTACGGCATCCCGGTGCTGGCCGCGTTCCTGCTCAGCTTCACCGACTTCGACCTCTACGCCATCGGGAACCTGGACACGGTCCGGTTCACCGGGCTCGGCAACTACGCGGCGCTGCTCCAGAACCCGGTGTTCTGGACCGCGCTCCGGAACACCCTCTACTTCGCGCTGGTGGGGGGGCCGCTGTCGGTGCTGGTGTCGCTGTCGGCGGCGCTGCTGGTCAATGCCAGGCTGGCGCGCTGGAAGGGCGTCTTCCGCACCATCTACTTCACCCCGGTGGTGACGACGCTCGTGGCCGTGGCGGTGGTGTGGCGCTACCTGTACCACCCGAGCTACGGCCTGCTCAACTATGGCCTGTCGCAGCTGGGCATCGGCCGCATCGACTGGCTCGGCGACCCGCGCTGGTCCATGCCGGCGATCATCGTGATGGCCGTCTGGAAGAACTTCGGCTACAACATGCTGATCTTCGTGGCGGGCCTGCAGAACGTGCCGGCGGAGCTGCACGAGGCCGCGGAGCTCGACGGGGCAAGCACCTGGCAGCGGTTCCGGCACGTGACGGTGCCGGCCCTGGCACCCACCTTCCTCCTTGTGGGCGTGCTGACGACCATCGGCAACTTCCAGCTCTTCTCCGAGCCGTACGTGATGACGCAGGGCGGCCCGCTCCGGAGCACCACCACCATGGTGCTGCTCCTCTATGAGGAAGGGTTCCGCTGGTGGCGGATGGGCGTGGCGGCGGCGATCTCGGTGGTGCTCTTCCTCATCGTGCTGGCGGGGACGGCGCTCCAGATCCGGCTGCAGCGGCGGGCGACGCCATGAGCCGGGGCCTCAAGTCCATCCTGCTCCACGTGGCGCTGGTGGCGGGCGCCGTGCTGGCGCTCATCCCCATGGGCTGGATGGTGTCCGCCAGCTTCATGGCGCCGGGCGAGGCCAACACCTTCCCGCCGCGGCTCCTGCCGGAGCACCCGACGCTGGTGCACTACCAGACCCTCTTCGGGCGGCTGGACCTGGGCCGCTACGCACTCAACAGCTTCATCGTGGCGGTGGCCGGCACGGCGAGCTGCCTGCTCATCACCTCGCTCGCCGGCTATGCCTTCGCGAAGCTCCGCTTCCCCGGGCGCGATGGCACCTTCCGCCTCCTGCTGGGGGCCCTCGTGATCCCCTCGCAGGTGTCCATGCTGCCGCTCTTCCTGCTGATGCGGGAGCTGGGCCTGGTCAACACCTACCTCGGGGCCATCATCCCCGCGATGGCGCCGATCTTCGGCATCTTCATGGTGCGCCAGTTTGCCGGGACCATCCCCGACGACCTGCTCGACGCCGCCCGCCTCGACGGCGCCAGCGAGTGGCGCATCTACCGGAGCATCGTGCTGCCGGTCATCGCGCCGGTGCTGGTGACACTGGCCATCTTCACGCTGCTGGCCACGTGGAACGACTTCATGTGGCCCCTCATCATCCTGAGCGACGAGACCAAGCACACGCTGCCGGTGGCGCTCGCGAGCCTCTCCGGGGAGCACGCCCAGGACACCGAGCTCATGATGGCGGGCTCGGTGGTGACGACGCTGCCGGTGCTGGCCGTCTTCCTGGTGCTGCAGCGGTTCTACATCCAGGGCATCATGGCCGGGAGCGTGAAGGGATGATCGGCCTCCTGCTGGCGGCCCTGGCCCAGGACACCCTGCCGCCACCCCGCGTGGTGGACGACTTCACCTCGGTGGCCCCCTGGCACGCCGCCGCCCCCGAGGGCGTGGAGGCGCGGGTCAGCGCCGCACCCGGCCGCACGGGCGGCGCCCTCCGGCTCGACTACCAGTTCCACGGCGCCGGCTATGCCATCGCCCGGCGCGAGCTGCCGCTCACCTTCCCGGCGAACTACACCCTCAGCTTCTGGCTCAGGAGCGACGGGCCGCCCAACACCCTCGAGGTGAAGTTCGTGGACGCCTCGGGCGAGAACGTCTGGTGGTACACCGAGCGCGACCGCCACTTCACCGGCGGCTGGGAACGGATCACCATCCGCAAGCGGCAGGTGAGTTTTGCCTGGGGCCCCACCAGGTCGGCGGCCCTCGGTCTCACCGCCACGGCACGGTCGGCGGTGCTCACCCCGCTCCCCCGAGCCTCGGCCCTACGACGGCACTCCCGTGGCCAGCGCGTCCTCGATGCTGGCGCGCCCCGCGGGCCCCACGCGTGATCACCGCGGGCCCGTGACGGCACGGTCTTCTTCGATGACCTGGTGCTCACGCCGCTCCCCGAGCTCGGCCCCTACGACCGCAGTGGCGCCTGCGCGACACCACCACCACGTTGCCCGTGGTGGTGACGGCCAGCGCCTGCGCGAGCTCGGCGGCCTGGCCGTGCGCTGGGACGGCGCCGCCGCCGCGCGCGACTATGACGTGGAGCTGACCGACGACGCCCGCACCTGGCGCACCGCCCACCGGGTCCGCGGTGGGAACGGCGGCGTGGATCACCTCTTCCTCCCCGAGAGCGAGGCAGTGGGCCTCCGCCTGGTGCTGCGCCGGCCGCTCGTCGGCGCCAGGACCTACGCCATCCGCGAGCTCACCGTGGAGCCGCTCGCCGCCGGCGCCTCCCGCAACGCCTTCATGGAGCGCGTGGCCGCCACCGCGCCCCGCGGCGCCTACCCCCGCTACTTCTCCGCCGAACGGCCCTTCTGGACCGTAGTGGGCGTCGACGGCGCCGCCGAAGAGGTGCTGGTGGGCGAGGAAGGCGCTGTCGAAGCCGGCAAGGGCCTCTTCTCCGTGATGCCGTTCCTGGAACAGGACGGTCGCGTCCTCGGCTGGGCGGATGCCCGCCTGACTCCCTCCCTCGCCGAAGGGGACCTGCCCGTCCCCACCGTGCGCTGGGAGGTGGGGAGCCTGGTCCTCGACGTGACCACCTTTGCGGTGGGCCCGGCCAGCGCCTCCTCGGCCGTGATCCGCTACCTGGTCCGGAACATCGGCACCGCGCGGAGCCGCCCCATCCTGCACCTCGCGGTGCGGCCGTTCCAGGTGAACCCAACGTCCCAGTTCCTCAACACGCCGGGGGGCGTGGCGCGGATCGACTCGCTGGCGTGGAGCGGACGGGCGCTCCGGGTGAACGGCGACCGGACCCTGCTCCCTACGCCCCGCCCCGCCCGGCTCCTCGCGGGCCCCTTCGACGGGGGTGAGATCGGCGAGCGGCTGCTCGCGGGCGCGGGCCGGGGGCCCGGTCTCCCCGGGTCGCGACCCTTCGTGCGGCGCGATGGCTTCGGCATGGCCTCCGCCGCGCTCAGCTATCCGCTTGTCCTGGCCCCCGGTGACTCGGCCGCGGTCTACCTCGAGATCCCGCTGACGCCCGGTGGCCGCGCCAACCTGCCGCAGGGCGATCCGGCCCTCTTCGAGGCGGCCCGCGCCGAGGTGATCGGCGCGTGGGCGGAGACGGTGGACCGGGTGGGCATCACGCTGCCGCCCGCGGCCGAGGCGCTGGCGCAGTCCATCCGGGCCACGCAGGCCTGGGTGCTCATCAATCGCGACGGGCCCGCCATCCAGCCGGGATCGCGCTCCTACGAGCGGAGCTGGATCCGGGACGGCTCGCTCACCTCGTCGGCGATGCTGCGCTTCGGGCACCCGGAGGTGGTGCGCGACTTCCTGCGCTGGTTCGCGCCGCAGGTGTACGCCAATGGAAAGGTCCCCTGCTGCATCGACCATCGCGGCGCCGACCCCACGCCCGAGCACGACAGCCACGGCGAGTTCCTCTGGCTCCTCATGGAGTACTGGCGCCACACCGGCGACACGGCCCTCCTGCGCGAGACCTGGCCCGTGGCCCGGCGCACGGTGGCCTACATGGACTCGCTCCGCGGCGCGCGCCTCACGCCGGCGTACGCCGGGACGGAGTTCGAGGGCCTGCTCCCCCCGTCCATCAGCCACGAGGGCTACTCGGCCAAGCCGATGCACTCGTACTGGGACGACTTCTTTGCCTATCGCGGCTACCGCGATGCGGTGGCGATGGCCCGCGTGCTGGGCCAGGATAGCGTGGCCACGCGTTGGCAGGCGGCGGCGGACTCGTTCGGGCGCGCCATCACCACCACGGTGGCACGCACCATGGCGCGGCACGGCATCGCCTACGTGCCCGGCGCGGCCGACCTCGGCGACTTCGACGCCACCTCCACCACGGTGGCCCTCACCCCCACGGGCGCGGAGGCCCTGCTGCCGCGCACGGCGCTCGAGGCCACCTTCCAGCGCTACTACGACACGGCCTCAGCCCGCCGCAATCCCGCCACGGCCTGGGAGGCCTACACGCCCTACGAGCTCCGCACGGTGGGCAGCCTGCTCCGCCTGGGCCGGCGCGAGCAGGCGCTCGCCATGCTGGACCAGTTCCTCGACGACCAGGAGCCCCCCGCCTGGCGCCAGTGGCCCGAGGTGGTCTGGAAGGACCGGCGCGCGCCCAAGTTCATCGGCGACCTCCCGCACACCTGGGTGGGCAGCGACTTCCTCCGCGCCGCCGCCGACCTCTTTGCCTGGGAGCGCGAGGCCGACAGCGCCCTGGTCCTCGGCATGGGCCTCCGCGCCGAGTGGATGGCGGGCGGCGGCACGGCCGTCCGGGGCCTCCGCACCTGGTGGGGCCCGGTGAGCTACACCGCCCGCCGCGAGGGCAACGTCGTCAGCTTCACGCTCGCCGCCGGGACCCGCGTCCCGGCCGGCGGGCTCGTGGTGTACCCGCCCGTGGGGCTCGCGCCCCGCCGGGTGTTCGTCGATGACCAGCCCGTCGCGCCCGGCGCGGCGGGCGAGGTGACCGTCCGCCGCCTTCCCGCGGTGGTGCGCTTCCAGGACTGAGCCTCTCCAGGATCCCGTGACTGCCTCTGTCGCACGCCCCGTCCACCTGCTCGGCAACGGCCGGCTCCAGACCTTCCTCGCGGCCGGCGGCACCGGCGGCACCACCTGGCAGGGCGCCGCGCTGACCCGCTGGGCGGCCGCCCCCGCCGGTGAGCCGGAAGGCGTGCTTCTCTACCTGCGCGACCTCGAGACGGGCGCGCTCCTGGCCACCGGACTGGCGCCCTTCCACGGCGCCTGTGCCGCCGCGTCCCCCGGGGGCATCCTGTTCGAGACGGTGGCGGATGGGCTCTGCGTGCGCGTGGAAGTCACGGTGGCCCCCGACCAGGACCTCGAGCTCCGGCGCATCCGCCTGACAAACGGCGGCCGCCGCGCGCGGCGGCTGGACCTGACCACCGCCTTCGAGGTGGTGCTGAACGATCCCAGCGGCGACCGCGCCCACCCGGCCTTCTCCAAGCTCTTCGTCCAGACCGAGCGCGACCCCGGCGGCGCCCTGCTGGCCCGCCGCCGGCCCCGGAGCCCCGACGAGCCCGCCCTCTGGCTGGCCCAGCAGCTCTGGTGTGACGGCCGCCCTGCGCCCGCGTGGGAGACCGACCGTGCCCGGTTCCTGGGTCGCGGCCGCACGGCAACCGCCCCGGCGATGCTCGACCCCGGCGCGACGCTCTCCGGCACCACCGGCAACGTGCTGGATCCCGTCTTCGCACAGCGACACGCGTTCGCGCTGGCGCCTGGCCAGGCGGTGGAGCTGGTCTCCGCGCTCGCGGCGGGCGCGGACCGCGCCGAAGTGCTGGCCCTGACCGGCGCAACCGTGGCCGGCCGGTTCGAGCCGGTGTTCCGCTCGGCCCAGGCTGAGGCACGGGCCACACTCGAGACGCTCGGGCTCCCGCGCGAGTGGCGCGCCCGCCTGCCGGTGCTGACCGGGGCCCTCGCCTACGGCGCTTCCGAGCCGCGCCCCGGGCTGCCGCTGCCGTCCAGGGCGGAGCTCCCCGCCGGCGGGCTCGGCGCGCTGGGCCTCACGGGCGGCCTGCCGGTGGTGATGGTGCACGTGAAGACTCCCGCCGACGTGATGACCGCGGTGGGACTCGCCCGCGTGGTGGCCTACTGGCGCACGCGCGGTGTCGGCGTGGACCTCGTGCTGCTGGATGCCAGTGGCCCCGGCCTGGCCGGCGCCGTGCACCAGGTGGGTCCGGCCCCCTCGCCCCGCCTGGGCCGGACGCTCGTCCGCCGCGCGGGCGACGACCCGGCGGCCGTGGTGGCGCGCCTGGAGCGGCTGGCGCGCTTCACCGTGCGCGATGCCAGGCTCCCCATGGTGGCGCCGGCAGCAGTGGTGACCGCCCGGTTCCGTCAGGCCCCGGCGGAAGCCCCCGGCACCCTCTCGACGGACGAGGCGCTGCGCCACTGGAACGGCCACGGCGGCTTCTCCGCCGACGGGAGCGAGTACGTTATCCGCCTGCCGGCGGACGGCGATCGGCAGCGACGGCCGCCGCTGGCCTGGACCAACGTGCTGGCCAACGAGGAATTCGGCGCCCTCGCCACCGAGGCGGGGGGCGGCTACACCTGGAGCCGCAACAGCCGCGAGCACCGGCTGACGCCGTGGACCAACGACCCCATCGGCGACCCGCCGAGTGAGGCGCTTTACCTCACCGACCTGGACGTGGGGCACTACTGGTCGCCGCTGCCCGCCCCGGCGGGCGGGGGCGCGGACGTCGAGGTGCGCCACGGCTTCGGGCACACCAGCTGGACCCGGCGCTCCCAGGGCCTGACGCAGCACGTGACCGCCTTTGTCCCGCGCCAGGCGCCGCTCAAGGTGGTGCGCCTGCGGGTCACCAACGATGGCACCCGCCCGCGCCGCCTGGCCCTCACCACCTATCAGGCGCTGGTGCTCGGCGTGCTGGAACAGGACACGCGTCGCGCCGTGGGCACGGCGTGGGACACCGCCTCGGGCGCGGTGCTGGCCATGAATCCGGATGCCGGGGAGTTTGCGTCGGGCGTCACCTTCGCCGCGCTGGTGGCGCCGGAGGGTGGCACGGCCGTGGAGCACACGGCGCATCGGGGCTCGTTCCTGGGACGGGCCGGCACCCTCGCCGCGCCCGACGCCGTGGTGGCCGGGACCGCCCTGGACGGTCGCACCGGCCGCGGACTCGACCCCTGCGCCGCCTTCCGCACCACCTTCCTCCTGGCCCCCGGCGAGACCGCCGAGGCGCTCCTGCTCCTCGGCGAGGCCCCCGACGCAGCCTCGGCGCGGAGCCTCATCACCCGGTTCCGGGCGCCGGCGGTGGTCGCAATGGAGCTGGCGGAGGTGGGGCGGTTCTGGCACGACACCCTGGGCCGCCTCCGGGTGGAGACGCCGGTGCCCGAGCTGGACCTGATGCTCAACGGCTGGCTGGCCTACCAGAACCTGGCCTGCCGCGTCTGGGGCCGCTCCGCGTTCTACCAGAGCGGCGGCGCCTTCGGCTTTCGCGACCAGCTGCAGGACGCGGCCGCGCTCATCTGGCTCGACCCGGCGCTCACCCGCCGCCAGCTCCTCCTCCACGCCGCCCACCAGTTCGAGGAGGGCGACGTCCTCCACTGGTGGCACCCGCCGCTCAGCAAGGGCATCCGCACCCGCTTCAGCGACGACCTCCTCTGGCTGCCGCTGCTCACGGCCGAGTATGTCCGCCACACCGGAGACACGGCGGTGCTCGACGAGCCGGTGCGCTTCCTCCGCGCCGCCCACCTCGAGGACGGCGAGGACGAGACCTTCCTGGTGCCCACCGAGGCCGGTCACGCCGGCACGCTTTACGAGCACTGCTGCCTGGCGCTCGACCGCTCCCTGACCCGGGGCGCGCACGGGATCCCCCTCATGGGCACCGGCGACTGGAACGACGGCATGAACCGCGTCGGCCGCCTCGGCAAGGGTGAGAGCGTCTGGCTCGGGTTCTTCCTGTATCACATCCTCGAGGGCTTCCTGCCCCACTGCGAGTTGCGCAGCGATGCCCTGCGCCTGGCGCGCTACCGCGCCTACCGCACCGCGCTGGGTCAGGCGCTCAACGCCGACGGCTGGGATGGTGGCTGGTACCGGCGTGCCTGGTACGACAACGGCGCCGTGCTCGGCTCCGCCCAGAGTGACGAGTGCCGCATCGACACCATCGCGCAGGCGTGGGCGGTGATCTCCGGGGCCGCAACCCCTGAGCGCGCGGCCACGGCGCTCGACGCCATGGAGCAGCACCTCGTGGCCGAACCCGAGGGCATCATCCGCCTCCTCACCCCGGCCTTCGACCAGACGCCGAACGACCCCGGCTACATCAAGGGCTACCTCCCCGGCGTGCGCGAGAACGGCGGCCAGTACACCCACGGCGCCCTCTGGGGCGTGCGAGCCCTGGCCGAGCTCGGCCGCCGTGACCGCGCCGCCCGCCTGCTGCGCATGCTGAGCCCCGTGCACCACGGCGGCACACCCGAGGGGATCGCACGCTACCAGGTGGAGCCCTACGTCGTTGCGGCGGATGTCTACGGCGTCGCCCCGCACTCGGGGCGCGGCGGCTGGACCTGGTACACCGGCTCCGCGGGATGGATGTTCCGGGTGGGCGTCGAATCGCTGCTCGGTGTCACCGTGCTCGACGGCACGGTGCTCCGGCTGGCTCCCTGCATACCGGCGGGGTGGCCGGGCTTCCGCCTGCGCTGGTGCGTGCCGGGCAGCGACCGGGACGTGCTACTCACGGTGGAGCAGCGGCGCGATGGTGGGCCCACCGAGGCCTTCGCCAATGGCGAGCGGCTGGGGGTGACGGACGGGGCGCTGCTCGTCCCGCTGGCCGGGGGCGGCGGCCTGCTCGACGTGCAGGTGCGGCTCGGCCACGACGTGGGGCCGCGCTACCGCGCCCGTTAGGCGCCGAGCGCCCCGCCGTTGGTCCGGATCACCTCGGCGTAGAGCCGGGCGCTGGCCTTGAAGGTGCGCCGCTGCGTGGCGAAGTCCACGTGGATGAGGCCGAAGCGCTTGGCGTAGCCGGCGCTCCACTCGAAGTTGTCGAGCAGCGACCAGGCGAAATACCCCCGCACGTCCACGCCGGCGGCAATGGCGCGGTGGAGCGCCCGCAGGTGGTCCCGGAGGTAGGCCACGCGGAGCGGATCGGCGAGTTCCTCACCCTCGACGGTCGGGGGGTCGTAGAAGGCGGAGCCGTTCTCCGTGATGTGGAGCGGGCAGTCGCCGTAGCGCGCCTTGACCCAGAGCAGCACGTCGGTGAAGGCCTGGGGGTACACTTCCCAGTCCATCGACGTGTAGGTGTGCTGGGGCTGGCGCACCCGGGCGGCGCCCACGGGCCACACCGGGGGATGATGGCGGTGCACGGCGCGGGTGTAGTAGTTGATGCCCAGGAAGTCGAGCGGCGCCCGGATCACGTCGAAGTCCGCCGCCGGGAACTCCGGCCACGCATCGCCGTAGATCTCGGCAAGTTCGGCGGGGTAGCTGCCGAGGAAGACGGGATCGAGATACTGCCGGTTCATGTACGCCTCCGCCCGGCGTGTCGCCGCCTGGTCCTCCGGACGGTCGCTCGCGGCGTACTTGGGCTCGAGGTTCACCACCAGGCCCGCCTGCCTGCCGCCCGCCGCACGAATGGCGCGCAGGCCGAGTCCATGGGCCCGGAGCAGGTTGTGGCTGGCGATCGGCGTCTCGTAGGGACTGCGGTGCCCGGGCGCGAGCGTGCCGTGCAGGTAGCCGCCGTCGGTCACCACCCAGGGCTCGTTGAGCGTGGCCCACATCGCCACCCGGTCGCCGAGGCGGCGCACCACGGTGTCGGCGTAGGCGGCAAACCACTCGGCGCTGTCGCGGTTGAGCCAGCCGCCGCGGTCCTCGAGGGCGGCGGGCAGGTCCCAGTGGAACAGCGTCGCGTTGGGGGCGATGCCGGCGGCGAGGAGCTGGTCCACCAGCCGGTCGTAGAAGTCGAGGCCCGCCGCGTTGACGCGGCCGGTGCCCTCCGGAAAGACCCGGCCCCAGGCCAGCGAGAAGCGGTAGGCCGTGAGGCCCAGGCGCCGCATCAGGGTCACGTCCTCGGGCATGCGCCGGTAGTGATCGCAGGCCACGTCGCCGGTCTCGCCGTTGGCGGTCATCCCCGGGGTGTGGGCAAAGCGATGCCAGTTGCTGGCGCCCGCCCCGTCGGCCAGCGGTGAGCCCTCGATCTGGTAGGCCGAGGTGGCAGCACCCCAGAGGAAGCGCTCGGGGAAACGGATGGAATCAGTCATGACGGACGGAGCCCTATGGCGACGGTGACGCTCGACGGAGTGCGAAAGATATACCACGACAGGGGCCGCGCCCACGTCGTGGTGCACGGACTCGACCTCGCCGTGGCCGACGGGGAATTCCTGGTGCTCGTGGGCCCGTCCGGCTGCGGGAAGAGCACCACGCTCCGCATGATCGCCGGCCTCGAGGCCATCAGCGAGGGCACGCTCCGCATCGGCGAGCGCGTCGTCAACGACGTCCCCGCGCGCGACCGCGACATCGCCATGGTGTTCCAGAACTACGCCCTCTATCCCCACATGACGGTGGCGGAGAACCTCGGCTTTGCCCTGGCGCTCAAGAAGGTGGAGCGCGCGGAGGTCGATCGCCGCGTCGCCGCCACCGCGGAGCTCCTCGGCCTCGGCGAGTTGCTCGCGCGCCGGCCCGGCCAGCTCTCGGGCGGCCAGCGGCAGCGCGTGGCGGTGGGCCGCGCCATCATCCGCGAGCCGAGCGTCTTCCTCTTCGATGAGCCGCTCAGCAACCTCGACGCCAAGCTGCGCGTGCAGATGCGCCGCGACCTCGCCGCCCTCCGCCGCCGCCTCGGCACCACCACCATCTACGTGACCCACGACCAGGTCGAGGCCATGACCCTCGGCGACCGTATCGTGGTGATGAACGCCGGCCGGGTGGAGCAGGTGGACGCGCCGCTGACCATCTACCGACGGCCCGCCAGCACCTTCGTGGCCACCTTCGTTGGCAGCCCGCCGATGAACCTGCTCACCGGCACGCTCGTGCCCGGCGGCGCGCCTCGGTTCCGCAGTGGCCGGCTCGACCTTCCCGTGCCCACCGCTGAGCTCCCCGCCGGCCTGACGCCCGGTGCCCCCGTGACGCTCGGCTTCCGCCCCGAGGCCATTCGCTTCGGCGGCGACAACACGCCGCGTGCATCGGTGGCCGAGATCGAGCCGCTGGGCAACGAGACGCTCATCTCGCTCGAGGCAGGAGGCACGCCGCTCGCGGTGCGGCTCGACGGCCCCCCCCAGGTGCGGCGCGGGGAACAGGTCGGCCTGACGCTGCTCCCCGGGAGCCTGCACTGGTTCGACGCCACCACCGGCGCGCGGATCGGCTAAGCTACCGCGCCTCGCGGCAGGTGCCCGGCACGGGAGGAGCGGCGCCCGCGAGCCCCGCCGGGTCCAGGCCGAGGCACCGCAGGATCGTCCCGGCGACGGCCGCCTGCTGCACGCCGGTCACCCCCTGCGGCTCCCCCACCGCCGCGGTCCCCGGCCCGATCACCGCCAGCCAGATCTCCTGCGCACCCTCCACGTCCTCGCCGTGGTTGCTCCAGTCCTCCGGGGTGCGGCCGCGGCCGTGGTCGGTGGTAATGATCAGCGTGGTGCGGCCGCGCAGGCGGGGATCGGACTGGACGGTGGTCCAGAGCTCGTGCAGGAAATCATCGAGGCCGCCGAGCGCCACGAGGAGCGGCTCGTAGCGGCGAAGATGGGAGAGGTCGTCGGTGTCGTCGAAGTTCACCACCATGAGGCGCGGGTGGCGGGTGCGGAGGTACTCGAGCGCCATGGCGCCCGTGAACACGTCCAGCCGCGCCTCGTGCCAGATGGGCTGGGCCCGGCGTTCGAGGCGCGCGAGCTCGCGGGTGCGCGGGGTCTCGAGCGCCGGCTCCATGGCCTGGCTGCCGGCGTTCACCACCACGGCGGTGGAGTCACTGGCGGCATACCAGCGGAAGTTCTCCCAGCTACCGAACAGCGCCACCTGCTCCCGTGCCAAGCCCAGCGCCCGGCGCGCGTGCTCCAGCACGGTGACGTGGCCGTAGCGCTTCTGGTCGTTGCTCGTCACGTCGGGCTGGGCCTGGCCGGTGAACATCTCCAGGTAGCCGGGCGCGGAGAAGCGCATGCGGTTCTGGATCAGCACCTGGTTCCCCCGCGCCACGTTGCCGAGCACCAGGCCCTGCGGCGCCAGCGAGTCCCAGAAGAAGGGCATGAGGAGCCGCCGCCGCTCCTCCGGCGTGGGGCGCCACCAGCGGCGGCGCAGCGCGGCGGGGTCGCCCACGTTGTGCTGGCGCTCGGTGCCGTTGAGCACCAGCGTGTCGAGGCCGCCGAAGAACTCCTGGGTGCGGACCCCGTCGAGCGTCACCAGGATCACGTGGCTCGGCGCCTGCGCGGCGAGCGGGAGCACGGCCAGGGCCAGGAGGGCCCCGGTGCGGCGAACGAGCGAGAGCGACATGAGGGAGTGGGAAAGAGGGTGCCGAAAAGTACACCGGGCCCCGGGGATCGGCGTCCCCGGGGCCCGGCGTGGCGGGGCCCGCCTCAGAGGTACGAGGGGTACGTCCCGTCGTACATGCTGGCGCGGACCACCGCCGGAAGGTCGGCCGGCCGCGGCACCGTGGCGAGGCCGTCGGCGTACGCCACCTCCGCCACCGCGGTGGCGATCCGCGCGGACACGGCCCGGATGTCGCGGAGCCGCGGGAAGAGCAGGCCCTCGTTGAGCGAGGCTTCCGGCACCCCCTCGGCGAGGGTGCGCGCCGCGGCGTAGAACATCGAGTCGGTGACCCGCCGCGCCCCGCTCACGATGACGCCGAGCCCCACGCCCGGGAAGATGTAGGCATTGTTCCCCTGC